>JBGTAO010000220.1:0-9092 GCA_041749835.1 Gemmata sp.
CTGCTCGGGTGTGAGTTCGGGGCGTCGGGTTTTGGGTGGTCGTCGTGCCATCGGGCGGCTCCTGCCAGGAGGAATTTCTGACTCACATTCATCCTCCTATCCTCCCAACGAAAAAGCCACCGACTTTTGTGACGCCCACCCCCGGCCGAATAGTGCGTCGATAGTTGATCGACTTGGCAACGGTTGTTTGATATATTGTGTCTTGTTGGTGGTAACTGCCCCCACCAGCATGGATTGTCCCGGCTTGCCCACCCGCCACCTCTCTCGCTGTCGAGGGGTCGAAAATGGTTCGAATGCTGCTCGCCTGCTCACTGTTACTCCCGTTGCCGGTCCTGGCCCAGGCTGCGTCCCCCGATCCGAAGTCGTTGATTGTTTCTGAAGAGGAGCAATCGCGTGCCGAGGAATTGGTCCAACAGTTGGGGAGTGCCCAGTTCGTTGAGCGGGAAAAGGCCGAGGCCGAACTCTCGCAAATGGGGCGGCTCGCCCGCGCTGCGCTGCTGGAAGGAGCCACTGCCGATCCCGACCCCGAGGTTCGTTCGCGGTGTGCCACATTATTGCCCCGTGCCACCTCGCTCGATCTTCGCGCCCGGCTCGAAGTGTTTCTGGAAGATCAAGACGGCAAGTTCGAGCACGATCTGCCTGGCTGGAACCAACTCCTCACGACCATTCGCAGCGAGTGGAAGATCCTGGGCCACGTGGTCTGGGTCGATCGCTCGTTGGAGGCTGCGGCTCGGGGGATTTTCGTCGATATGGTCACCACTGCTCCCAATCGCCAGATCGTGATGGGCGCTGGTGGCCCCATGACCGAACTGGGTTTAATGGCCTCCGCACGCCGGCAAGAACTGTACAGCATGAAGTACCCTCGTGCCGTGGTGATTGGCGGGATGGTGACTCAACCCACGGTTCGGCGTGATCCCTCACTTCCGGACATCGCGGCATTGCTGTTCGTGGAATCGCTGGTTCCATCGCGGTTCAATCCGCGCACCGCTTCCATTAGCGTGCTCATCAGTGCTTCTGGCTTCTCGACCGCGGCTCGTGCGACCGACGATAAGGGGAAAGTCTACCGAGCGATTGCCATAGCCTGGCTCAACTCCCGCACCGATCCGGTTGAACTCTCTCAGGCCATGAGTGTGGCCACGACGCTGGGAATGCCTGACCAAAGTTGCCAAATCGCATTGCGATTGCTTTCCACCAAGGGAGTCCAGCCTTCGTACCGTGGCAACGCGGCGGCAACGCTAGCCCGTTTGGGGAACGCCAACCACATTCCCGTCCTCGAAGGGCTCCTGACTGATACCGCCGTGGTGACCACGGTACGGGTGAATCAGCCCAACAAGCCGGTCAATGAGTGGCCATCCTTTGAGCTTCAGACACGCGATGTGGCGCTCGCGGTGTCCGTCCTCCTTTCGGGGCAGAAGCTCGAGGATTACGGATACACCGATCAGTTCAAAGCCAATGGTGCCATCACGGGTGCCGCCTACAGCTACACTCGCTTCTACCTGACCGAAGAAACTCGGAAGACGGCGTTCGAGAAGTGGAAAGCCTGGCGCGAAAAGAACCCGTAACCACGGGATCGCAAATCGTAACAGTTATCGATTTTGGCACGTTGGGAACGGTCTGGCGTTGTCTAAAATAGTCGAAAGAATTCACGTTCCGCAATTGCGAGGGGACCATGATTCGGCGTGTGATATTAGTGGTGTTCCTGGTACTTGCGGGGGTCGGTACGTCGGCCGTGCTCGCCGCATCGCCGGACCCGAAGGAACTGCAGATTCCGGATCAGGAGCTTTCCAAAGCCCGCGAATTGGTCCGTAAACTCGGCAGTGATGGCTACCGAGATCGCGAAGAGGCGCAAGCCGAACTCGCCAAGATGGGCCGCCTGGCTCGCCCGGCGTTGTTGGACGCCGCGACCACCGACCTCGACCCCGAGGTTCGCTACCGGGCGGCGCGGCTCCTTCCCAAAGCTGGTGCCGACGATCTCAAGGCACGCCTGGACACATTCCTGGCAGATACCGAGGGGAAGTACGATCACGATCTTCCGGGCCTCAAGCAGTACCGCAAGATTGTCGGTATCGATAAGGATGCACGCGACTTATTCGTGGAGATCATCAAGTCGCCGTACAACGTCGAAATGCTGCAGGCTCTCGATCGCTCGACCGCTGAGGGTGGCCGCGCCATCGCCGATCGCCGCAATACGCTTTACAGCTATTTGCAACAGCGGAACATCGGCGGAAAGATCATCCCACCACAGCCGATCACACTTCCGGATATTGCTTGCTTGATCTACGCCGAAACGTTGATCCCCTCCAAGGAAGTGCCCCGCACGGGCATGTTTAGCCATGTCACCGGTGTGACGTTCCTGCAACAGCAAGCCTCGGTGCAGGCACTCAGCAATGCCAGCACACCACATGCCGGTGGCTACAAGCGCATCATCGCGCCGTGGCTCGAATCGCGTGAGGATGTACAGGACCTCAATCAACTGGCGTATCCTGCCGGGCAAACCTTGCGTGAGTTCAAGGAAAGCATTCCGCTTCTACGCAAAATCGTGACCACCGAGGCCGTCTATGGCTACGCAAAGGGACAGGCGTTGATGTACCTGATGCAACAGCGACCCAAGGAAGAGTTCCCGTTTCTCAAGAGCTTGCTGAAGAACGAAACGCTCGTGACATCGGTCTGGTTCGGCAACAACCAGCCGAATCAGCAACCGCAACAACACCAGTGCTTGCTGCGTGATGTGGCACTGGCCATGCTTCTCTCCCAGACCAACCAGAAGATGCAGGATTACGGTTACATCTTCCCGCCAGGTGTGGTCCCCAATCAACAGCAGATCGCATACGGCAACTACGCGTTCCCGGATGAAAAGACCCGCGACAAGGCCATGGTGAAGTTCGGCTTCTACCAAATCAAATACGGTATGAACCCGCTTCCCAAGAAGGACGAACCGCCGGGTAAGGGTAAGGACAAACCCCAGCCGGACCAGCGGCCCGTTCCGCCGAAACGCCGTGGGCCCGATCGGTAATTGGTGTGATCGTTGTTGCCCCAGAGCGGAACCGGAGCGCTGAAGCTCCCCTCTCGCCCAAGCCAAGACAACCGTGGTGCTCACGCACCACTCTCGCCCAAGCAAAAACCGCGATTCTCTGGGACCGCGGTCGGCCCAACCGCTCGTATGACTGCTACCGGGAAGCTCACGCATCCCGCTTGCAGAGATCGCTCGCCCAGCTTCTCCCTGGGACCGCGGTCGTCCCGACCGCTGAAGAGCAATGAGCGGGCTGGAAGCCCGCGGTCCCAGGGAAAACACTCACATCCGATCGCCAGCGCTACAGTGCCGATTCGCCATCCGATTCACTGGCCCGGCACCGCAACTGACTGCTCGACAGATCCACGCGGAAATCGGCTTCTGTTAACGTCAGAAATAGGTCGGCAAAGCCTGCTACTGCCTCGGCACAATCCCAGACGCGGAATTGCCCGGTGGTATCCACTCGCCCCCCGACAACCAGCCGACACCCAAGTTCGCGCAGTTGTTGTAATGCCTCATCGCGTGCAGAAGCTCCGCCGTAGTAGCGGGGGTCAGCCACTCGCACCGCAGTATCCCAACCCAGGATGAATGCGGAGCCTGGGAACAGCACGGCTTTTTCTGCGAAGGTGGCCGAGCGTGTCACCCAGACCGTGTTTGTGCTGCCGAACTGATGGAGTCGCCGTTGCAACTCCACTTGAGGCATCTCGGGCTTATCCACATTCGTCAGGGAAAGTTCGAAGTGAACTGGCATGCCGAGGCGGACAGCGGCCACGGCTGCCAGCCGGGTATGCCCCTCATGCAAGGGGTTGAACGAACCCGGAAGCAGCGCCTGGGGCTTGAGCGCGGTCCGGGCGACAGTACCCGCGACTACGCAGACGGCGCGTTGAGCCTGCACTGCGTCCCACAGCATCGCACGCCTCAGGCTGGTTATTTCGCACGCGGTTCGACATCAAGAAGATGGCGCACGAAGAAGTCCATGCGGCGGCGGGCTCCATACGGGCTACCTCCGGCACCATGCCCGCCACCCGGAAACAGCACGAAGTCGAAATCCTTATTGGCACGAATCAGCGCGTTGACGACCTGCAACGTGCTCGACGGATCCACATTGCGATCGAGCTCCCCCAGTGTGAGCATCAGCTTGCCCTTCAATTTGTGGGCGTTCGTCACATTGGATTGCTCGGCGTATTGGGGGCCGACGGGCCACGACATCCACAGCTCATTCCACCAAATTTTGTCCATGCGGTTGTCGTGGCAGCCGCAATCGGCGACGCCCACGGTGTAGAAATCGGGGTATTCGGTCATGCCGCGCATGGTGCTCTGACCACCCGCCGAGCCACCGTAAATCCCGACACCCCGTGAGAAGTCCATCTCGGGGTGCTTGGCCGCTGCCGCCTTGATCCACAAAACGCGATCTGGGAAGCCGGAGTCGCCGAGGTTCTTCCAGCAAACATCATGAAAGGCTTTGCTGCGCCAACTGGTGCCCATGCCATCAATCTTCACCAGAATGAAACCGAGTTCGGACATCGACTGCTCGCCCGCTGATACGCTGAACGCCTTGCGGACATGGTGATCGTGTGGCCCGGCGTAAATCGATTCGATCACCGGGTACTTCTTCTGCGGATCGAAGTTCGATGGCCGAACAATGTAGCCGTGGATATCGGTCTCGCCATCACGCCCCTTGGCGACGAACCGTTGCGGGTAGCTCCAGCCCGTTTTCAGCAATGCCGTGGCGTCGGCTTTCTCCAGATCGAGTACTTTCGAGCCATCCGAGACACGGCGCAGTTCGTGGACTGGCGGCAGATCGACCCGGCTGTAAGTATCCACGATGAACTGGCGATCGGGCGAGTAGCTGATGCTGTGTGTGCCATCGCCTTCGGTGAGGCGAACCAAACCGGTGCCATCGAAGTTGATGCGGCAATAGTGAACGTGGTACGGGTCCTGGTCGGCGTCGATCCCCATGGCTCGGAACCACACCTCGCGCTTCTTCGCATCGACGCGATCGGCACCCCGGACAACCCACTTGCCGCTGGTGATGTTCTTGGCCTTTCCGGTTGCGAGATCGACGAGGTACAGGTGGTTCCAGCCGTCGCGTTCGCTCATCCAGATCATCTCGTTGCTATCGTCGAGGTAGCTCACATAGAGCTTGTGGGCGTAGTCGAAGAAGGTCTTGCACTCTTCGTTGACAATGGGTGTCACTTTGCCCGTCTCGGCATCGATGGCGAGCACCCGCATGACGGTGTGCCCGCGTTGGTTGTAGACGAAGGTGAACCGCTTGGAGTCGGGGCTCCAGTGTTCGTAGCTGACATCCCACGGGTTCGGGAACAGCTCGTCCGAGACCGTGATTTCCTTCTTTGCTTCCACGTCAAAAAGGTAAGGCTTGCGTAGCGGGATCGCGTCGCCGGGCTTCAGGTAGAAGTAGGTCGAAGTCTTGGGCTGGAGTTGATCGCGCGGCGATGAATCCACGAGTGTCACTTTGCGATCACCACCCGCTTTGGTCTTGATAGCGATGAATTTCTTCGAATCGGGTGCCCAGTAGACGGTGCCATACGAATCGCTGGCGCTACCATCCTTGCTCAGTTGTGCTTCTTCCTTGGTGCTGGCATCACGAAGCCAGACGTTGTGATCTTTGACAAACGCGACACTTTTGCGATCGGGCGATTCACCCCCACGCCGGGACGGCTGGGTTCCGATGAAGTACAGTTCGTCGTCGTCCGCTTCTTCTGACGGGGTGAACTTCTTCTTGGGAACGGTGACCGGCTTGGCGTCCTTGGGGAGTTGGTCCTCGGTCACGATTTCCCGCGTGCCTTTTCCGGTATCGACCAGCACGAATTCCTGTTTCCCGCCGGGCAACTCGGAGCGGTACCAAAACACCTTGCCTTCGGGTGTCCACGCCGGGGTCAGCCTCGTGTTGCGGACCTTGCCGGCGGTCCATTTCCCCACACTATTGGCGCGTTCGTAGTCGGCTTTCGTGCCTTGTGCAGTCGCGCTTGCTGTTGCCAGCCCGAGCACACCAATCGCGCAGAAGAGAGAATATCCAACCCGAGACCATTGCCCGCGAGAGTTGCACACGATTCTGTTCCTCGCTGATGGGGAATTCACTGGAGTTTAAGTGCGTAAACGCTGTTACTTGCTGGCCCAGGCGGGTGGCACGACTTGCCCGTGGGCGGCCAGCGCCCGCGCGCTCACCTGCAGTACACGCAGGAAGCCTTCGCTATCGGCGTGATCGAAGGCACCGATCGCTTCCATACTGGCGTTGGCCTCGGAATAGAGTTGGTGCGGCACATCTTCGGCGGTGTCGAATTCCGCGCGTCCTTTATACAGCTTCACCCGGATCGTTCCTGTGGCCAGTGCGTTAATCGGGGCGAGCGCAGCCCGCGCCATGTGGGTAGCGAGATCGAAGCCGTAACCCTGGTAAATCTGTTGCGATACGAACAATGCCAACTGATCGTACAGTTCCCGGCTCCGGCGGTCGAGAATCAACTGCAACAGGAATGCGTAGGCGTTGCCCAGGAGTTCCAGCCCCGGAGCCTCGTACACGCCTCGGCTCTTGATTCCGACAAAGCGATTCTCGACGAGATGGGTGCAAATACCCACAGCATGCTTGCCGCCGATTGTGTTCGCTTGCTGGATCGCCTGGAATGCCGTGACCGCTTTGCCGTTGATGGCGACGGGCCGCCCGTTCTCGAAGCGAATGTTCACGGTTTCGGGTGTGTCCGGCGCATTCTGCGGCAACACCCCCATTCCCGGCGTCACGAACCAGGGGCTCGTGGTGAGGTGTTCGAGTTTCCCGGCCTCGTGGGTGAGCCCGAGCAGGTTGGCATCGGTACTGTACGGGGCATCCTTGCTGGCCTTGATCGGCAACTTGTGGGCGTTGCAATAGTCGATCATCTCGGTGCGGCCGCGGAAGCGCTGCAGGAAGGCGTCGTCGCGCCAGGGGGCATACACCGTGAAGTCTGGCGCGAGCATGTTCGTACACAACTGGAAGCGGACTTGATCATTGCCACGACCGGTTGCCCCGTGACTGAGAACCTTGATACCCCGCTTCTTCATCTCCGGGATCATGCCCGCCACAATCACGTGTCGCCCGATACCGGTGGTATTCCAGTATGCTCCTTCGTAGCGTGCCTGGAACTGAATCACTTCCACGCCGCTTTCGGCGATCATGTCGTGGAGTGGAATGGCGACATAATCGCTCGCACCGCAGGCCCGCATTCGGGTTTCGATTTCGTCGAAGTTGGTCTCATCTGGTTGGGCAATGTCCGCAGTGAAGCAGACCACCGTGACCCCATGTTCGGTGAGCCACTTGGTCACGGTACACGAGTCGAGGCCGCCGGACGCTGCGAATGCGACGGTCTGGCCTTTGAGATCGGCAACGGTGGCCATGCATCTTCTCCAACGATTGGGAGGTTACTGTTGTCGCATACAGTATGAACCGAAACCAGCGTCGGGGGTAAAACCCAGCCGATTCTTGCTTGAACTGTTCGGGCGGCCTGGCCACCATCAGGGCTCGTGTCAGGCCCAGGGTCGCCCACGCCATGCCGTCATTCACGCAACTCACGCTTCCGGATCGGTACTTGGCCGAGATGATCGGCCATGCGCGAGCCACGCTCCCTCATGAGTGTTGCGGCTTGCTGGCGGGGGTGATTCAGGATGGCGTGGGCCATGTCGCGGTTCGGTTCGGCATCCGGAACGAGGCTGGGAGCACCACGGAGTACCTCACGAACGCCGAAGATCTCCTGGCAGCCTATCGGGAGATCGCTGCGTCACAACTTCAGTTGCTGGCGGTGTACCATTCGCATCCCACAGCACTCCCGGTGCCCAGCCCGCGTGATCTGCAACAGAACACTTACGGCGATCAGGTTGTGCACATGATCGTGGCGTTCAGCGACGGTGGCCCACAGGTGCAAGCGTGGTGGCTCAGCGAGAACGAGGCTGAACCTGCCGAATGGGCTCGCGCGTAATCGCCCTCACCATGCGATCCCTTCGGACTTACAATGCTTGCACCTCTCATTGGGCCGATCACGATCTTGGGGCTATCGTATGTTGCGAGTGTTGTCGGTAACCGGTCTGTTTAGTGCTGTGGCCATCGGGCTCGCACAACCGCCGGCGGTGCCCCCGGGGCTTTCCTTCACGGTCAAGATCGCACCTGACCAAGTCGGAAAGAAGCCCGAATCGGGGCGAGTGCTGGTGGCCATTGGTCCGGCGAACGGTCAGCCCGATTTTACGAACTATCGCCCGCCGGTCTGGCCCGTGCTCGGCACAGACGCCAACGACTTCACTGCCGACAAGTCGATCGTGCTTGATGGCAACTCGGATGTGTTCCCGCTCAAGCTACTGAACGAATTGCCCGCGGGTGAGTACACCCTGCAGGCCGTCTTCGCCACGAATCCGGATATCAATCTGCCGTTCGCTCCGGGTAACCGCCACTGCGATCCCGTGAAGGTGAAGCTCGACCCGAAGGCCGGAACGAGGGTGACGCTGACGCTGAATCGCGGGCTGGGCCAGGACATGGCACATCCGAAAGAGACCGCGACCCACAAGTTCCTCAAGATCCCCTCGAAGCGACTCTCGGAGTTTCACGGCCGCCCCATGGAGTACCGCGTGGGGGTGGTGTTGCCGCCGAACTTCGCGCAAGAACCCGACAAGAAGTACGGGCTCATCGTCGATATCGGCGGATTCGGCACCCGGTACACCCAGGCCCGCGGCTTGCGCCCCGATCCGCGCTTCGTGCAGATCGTGCCGGATGGTGCTGGCCCGTTTGGTGATCCCTATCAGGTCGATTCCGCCAACAACGGACCGTATGGCGAAGCGCTCACGCAAGAAGTGATCCCGTACATCGAGAAGGCTTATCGCTGTACGGGCACGCCGAAGAGTCGCTTCACCACAGGTGGCAGTACGGGCGGTTGGGTTTCACTCGCCCTACAGCTTTTCTACCCCGATTACTTTAACGGGTGTTGGTCGCAGTGCCCCGACTCGTTGACCTTCGAACGCTTCGAACTGATCGACATCTACCGCGAACCGAATGCCTACGTAAACCGATACGGGTTCGACCGCCCCGGCACCAGATCGGAAGAGCACACGT
>JBGTAO010000221.1:0-5895 GCA_041749835.1 Gemmata sp.
TGTTCGATGCGGAAGAGGAATGCCGGTGCAACGAGGACTCGCGTCAGCACCCCGCGAACCGCTTCCGCATGGCTCGCGCCTTTCCCCCGGATCGTCCGGTAGAGCGTGAGAAGTTCGTCGCGCTCTTTGGGCTCCAGGGGCCGACGATAGGCACGCCCGGCGAACTCCAGTACTGCATTCAGTTGTTTGGGAATCGCGGCTTCTTCATCTTTCAAGAACGTGTCGGCCCGTTTCTGGAACACGGGGCGCTGCCCTTCGTAATACGCCAGCAACTCCTTGGGCTGGTCCTGCGTCACATAACCGATGAACTGCGGGAGGTAATCGTTCTCGGCAACGGGTTGGCGGCTGATCATGCGGTGCTCGGCCCACAGGTGGTCCAGCTCGCGTTGTTGTTTCTCATCGAGGAAGAGCCGGATCAGTTGCTCATCTTCGCGATGGAACATTTTGAGGCTAACGACTTCATCGACGGGGACAATCGGCGGGAAGCAGATGAAGGTGGGGAAGACCCGACGGAACTGAGCGTGACCGGCCAGCAGACGCTGGTACGCGGCACTCTGGGGTGTCGCCACGAATGGGCTGGCACCATCCCAGCGCATGGCGGCGGGGCCGGGTGGCGACGTTTGGATTTGGAACAACCCGACCCAATCGTCCGCGGTGGCATCCTGGCGAACGTCCACGACAAACTGCCGGTTCTGAAACAGCGCCGCTGGCAGTTTGAACTCGATGATCGATTGTGCAGGCACCACAAGGTCCGCTCCATCGGGAGCCAGGCGAAAGCGTTCACGGGGCAAACCGAATGGTGTCGCCAGTCGCTTGCTGAGCTTCACGAGATCCTGCCCGGCCAGCAGTGGGCTATCCAATCCCACGAGGTTGTCGTAGAGCGCACGATCCGGCGATTTCTCATCCGGCGGTCGATTGCCCGACAGCAGCGTTTGCATGTGTTCAGCGAGCTTCGTTGCCTCGGTCTTACGCTTCGGATCTGCTGCGGCTTCGCGCCACTTCCCCAGTGTGGAGTTCGCCGGAACGATTGTGCGGAGCCTTGGGCCGGTTGGTCGGCTTGCGCCACGAACGAAACTCCACGTGTCCTTGTTGCCGTGGCTGTCGGCATGAGGGTTCCCGGCCTGCACGTTGCCCGCGATTTCGGTGGCGAGATCCCACTTGCGCTGCGGCCGATCGCGTTCGCGTATCGTGAAGGCAATCTCGGTCAGATCGCAAACGTGATCGGCATCCTTCGCATCGATCGCGAGCACGAGTTGATCATCCAGTTCGAGTTTCAGCGTTAGCGCGGGTGGTTCTACTTGGCCACCCAATGCGACCGCGCCGTCGGCGACCACGGCAGCGCGGACATCACGTCGATGTTCGAGCCACCACGCCACGCCGTTGCCACACGCGGGGTGAGCATGATGAATCTTGGTGCTGATTTGCACTGTACCCGCGATCGGGCTCTTCCAGACCACCGCGACAAACTCGCGTGGCATCGGGTGAACAGCAACCCCGCGTGCCGATACTCGCCCCGGAATCTGCAGCGCCTGATCCGAGGAATTGGTGACAACCGACGGGAGATCGGTTCCCTTTTTCCTCCAGCCCTTGATGGCCGGGAACTGGTCGTTCGCTGGTGTGTGCTCTTCTAGCAACTCCAGTGCGATCCAAGGCACCACGCGGCCAATGCGCTCTGGTTCCTTGCCTTTCTCGTGGGGCTCGATCGCCAGCAACTCGACCCATCGCTTCAAGAACCTGGCGTCGAGCCCGCGTTGTTCGATGAGATTTTGGACCGCGTCCGGACTCTCATTCACGGTAGCGAGTGTTGCGGCAAGGTAGCTGGAGCTGTTGGCGAAGATGGAGGGGAAATCGACCTCGAACTTCGGGCCGAACTCGGCGTAATTGCGCAACAAGAGCGGTGGCTTCCCGGGCTCCTCTAACCGGGGGCGACCCCAGATTGCCCGACCACCCTTGCCACTCGTGAGGTCGCACGCCACCAGAAAAAGCGACACCTCATTTTGCCCGGGCAACGGTTTCCCAGTGTGCCGCAACGTCTGATGATCCACTGCTCCCGGGTCGTTGGCGACTTCGCGGGGTGAGTCCCCATGACGATAACTCCCGATCGGGAGGAACTTCACTAGCGCGGATTGCCACGCGGTCACCTCAGCCACAAGTGCCGGCAGATCGTTCTCGGTTGCCGTACGCCAGCGGGCTCGCAACTGATCGAGTGGAACGGACGGTGTGGGGTCTGTCAGTGCATTCCAGAGAATCGTCAAGTACTTCGGGTTCAGCTTCTCGGTTGTTGCCACCGCTGCCAATGTGGTCGTCCCGTTCTGGAGGGCATCGCGGTAGCGGACCGTGGCGGCGAGATACGGCTGAAACGGCAATCGCCCATCGCTGCCAACATGGCTTGCGTAAAAGTTGCGGAGCCGGGCCAGGCTTTCGTCCGTCCAATCGCGACGCGATTTTCCCGGCGAGAAGCGAAAGCCCTCGGGCAACAACACGACGTGCTCCGCAATTTCCTTGGCGGCGTTGAGGTACTTGGTGAACAGTGCGGGTGAGATATCGGTGAGCGCCTCCGCCGCGTTGGTGAACCCCTCGCCGGCAGCGCCATCGGCCGGGAACTCGCGGGTCGGTTGGAGATCGACACCCGTGAGATCGCGGATCGTGTAGTTGTACTCGGCGTTACTCAACCGCCGCAGTGGGACATGGCCCGGGTCGCCCGATCGGGCTCGCGCCTCGGCATCGAGCAATCCGCGAACAGTACTCAACAATAGTTGCTTCTCGTCCGCTGTGGGCCGTGGCTTCTCACGCGGCGGCATTTCGCCAGCCTCAACCTGTTCAAGCAGACTCTCCCAGGGCTTCACATCGTTGCGAAGATCGTCGAGCGTCTTAAAGCGTTCCAGATCCAGGCTCCCCTTTTTCGCCTGGGTCGAGTGACAATCGAGGCAATACTTCTTGAGCAGAGTTTGAACGGTGCCCAGGTCGTTTGCTGACCGTGTGGGCTTCGGCTCCTCGGCGACAGAGTGCGTTCCGGTCCGGATCAGTACGAAGAGCAGTAACAACAGGCCAGCCCACGCGGAAATGGGGACAAGGCCACTCAGGGTGGGTGTGCGTTGCATGGAACGGCCTCTGCCACAAATCCGACAGGTACTCCAACGTCACACGATACCATAACTGTGTAGCCGACAATGTGGGTCGGATCACTTTTTGCGTGCGATGGCTTGTGTGAACAACGCATCGCACTAATGTTCCAGAACGCCGCCAATCAGCGTGCACTTCCAGTGTGGGCTCCGCCGAATCACCTCGTCCGCCAGGATATCGATCTGCTTCCAACCCAACCGCTGCAACGTGCGGATCGAGGTTCCGAAGACGACAGTTTCGATGCCGGCCCATAGTACGGCCGCCTGGCACATCGGGCACGGTTCCGCCGTGGTGTACAGAACCAATCGCTCACCCGCGGGCGGATTGTTCAAACCCGCCAGGGCATTGATGGCATCGATCTCGCCATGCCAGGTGGGGTTCACCGTGGATCTGTTCCAGCCTTCCGCGAGGATACTGTTCGCGAACCGATCGACGATGACCGCGCCAAACGGGAGATCGGGAGCGTTCGCGGTGAGATCAATCGCACGTTGCAGATAGCGGGTGTGATCAAAGTCGTTCATCGCTACTCCTGGGGGAATACGCACGGCTTCCGGATCGGACACCGTTGTGTGAATATTATCTTAGCCTCGGTTACCCGGGGTCAGCGCTGTTCCAACAGCAGCACCTTGCAGAGGTGCAAGCGAAACACGGCTCGGATTTGCTCCGACGGAATGCCGCCGTGTTCCACGAGGGCCGGCCAACCTATCTGATGGAAGACGGGCGCACACACCGAGTTGTTGTGGCTCCCGAGCCGTCATGCTTGCCCCGGAAGACGTTGCGTCGCCAGAGGATCGCCTCTCCTATCGCCAGTGACGACGCGCCGGCGGGTTGAGCGTGGTCGGGCTGTTGTTCTCGCGAGGAGAATCGCACCAGATGACGGCGGTACAACGCACACGGGGATGGCAACCACGCGGCGGAATACAATAACCCTAGCGATTCAAGATAATATTGTCCTCATTTGCTTGGCCCGGTAGAAACAGACTTGCCACTCCGCCGTGAGCACCGGTCACTACCGCTGGAGAACTACGATGCCAGACAGTTCATCCAATCCCGATGGAGCCCTAGACCCGACCCCCACGCCTCGCCCCGTCGAGGCTGGCGACACGTTGGAACACCTGACCCCCGCCGAAGCCGAACACGACGCCATCGACCGCGGCACCCTACGATCGCAGACCGGTAACGAACTCACATTGCGGGACATTATCGGTCGCCATGGCAAGGGGGAGCCAGGCGGGGAGGTGATCTCCAGTCTGCGGGTGCTGTTGGAGGGGGCCGCCCCGGACGAACGCAAGGCGCTCAAGAAACTGCTCTGGGCACCGACACTCGCTGAACTGGACGAGGACCACGACCCTGATCGCGAACTTTCCCGCCGCTGGCGAGATGGTGGTTACCCGTACAAGAACCTGTTGTCGCGGAAGGCGTACGAGCGACAGAAGTACTACCTGCAAGTGGAATTGCTCAAGCTTCAGATGTGGGTGAAGGAGAACGGCCAGCGGGTAGTCATCCTGTTCGAGGGCCGCGATGCCGCCGGCAAAGGGGGTGCGATCAAGCGGTTCATGGAGCACCTGAACCCCCGCGGCGCGCGGGTGGTCGCTCTGGAGAAACCGACGGAGAACGAGCGGGGGCAATGGTACTTCCAGCGGTACATCCAGAACCTACCCACGCGCGGGGAGATCGTGCTGTTCGACCGCAGTTGGTACAACCGCGCCGGGGTCGAGTGGGTCATGAACTTCTGCTCGGACGCCGAGTACAGCGAGTTCCTTCGCCAGGCGCCGGAGTTCGAGCGGCAGTTGGTGCGGAGCGGTTTGCACCTGTTCAAATTTTGGTTCTCAGTCAGCCGGGAAGAGCAAAGGCGGCGATTCAAGGAACGCCAGATCCACCCGCTCAAGCAGTGGAAACTCAGCCCCATTGACCTCGCCTCGCTCGACAAGTGGAAGGAGTACACCAAGGCGAAGGAGGCGATGTTCCTGCACACGGATACGCCGGACGCCCCATGGACGGTTATCAAGTCGGACTGCAAGAAGCGAGCGAGGCTGAACGCCCTGCGATTCGTGCTGCAGCGGCTGCGATACGACAAGCGGGACACTAAACGGATTGGCGCGGTCGATCCACTGCTCGTAGGCCGTCCCGGCCTCTCGTCTGCCACGCACGACACCCTTGCTCTGAGTGGCCCAAACGGCGATTGAACGGAGAACCGGGTACACCTGATGTGATCGAGATTTCGTTACAAACAACCCTGAACTCGCAAACCACTCCAGAAAGTACCTCACATGAAACCGATTGAAATCCTTCTACTATCTCGAACCGACATTCTCGCCTTGGAGTTGACGCCTCAACAGGTTGTCGACGTTGTTGAGCAGGCGTTGACGGAACACGCGGCGGGCACGTACGAGATGCATCCGAAGATCGGCGTGCATCCCACGGGCACAGACCCCGCGAACTTCATTCATGCGATGCCAGCCTACCTGAAACAATTGGGAGCATGCGGATTGAAGTGGGTTGCTGGTTTCGCCAAGAATTATCTGTGCGACCTGCCCAACGTTTCCGGATTACAGATCTACAATGACACGGCGACCGGTGTTCCGCAGGCGGTGATGGAGTGCGGGTATCTGACCGGTCTGCGGACCGCGGCGGTCAGTGCCATCATTGCCCGTGAGTGTGCCAGACCTGGGGCCACAACACTCGCACTCGCGGGATCTGGGTTCGAAGGCACCATGCACTTCTGGTTCCTGATCAATCAGATTCCCACCATTCGTGAGGTTCGACTCCGCG
>JBGTAO010000222.1:0-11210 GCA_041749835.1 Gemmata sp.
GCTTGTAGCCCATCTCAAACGTAAGCCCCATCCCCTTGATGGTGATCTTATCAGGGGCAAAGATGAACTCGCCCTTTTTAGCCTCGTCGTCGATCGGGGTACCATCCTTCTTGCCGCCCACCAGTTGGTACTTGCCATCCAGCTTGACGGCATCTGCTTTGGCTTTTGCCTCCTGAGCGGTCACCTGAAACTCTGCGAGCCCGATCAGTGCAAACCCGAGTGCGAACGCTACGAGCATTTTCATCCTGTACTCCTTACTTCAGACATGCGTGCGATGTGCCACGGTCTCGTTTAGACCGCGAAAGTGATTGTATATTCACTGCAGATAAGCGAACAGGCTTCCCAAATTAAGCCAGCCGGCGCGATTCGCGGTCGAGTGCCGCGCAGAGAAAGTCGAGTAGGGAGACAAGGTTTGCTGAAGTTGTTTCAAGCTCGGCTTGGTGGGGAACGCCGAGGGCTTGTAACTTCTCGTGAAGGCGGTCATTTCCCCGTAAGGCACTGCTCGAAGGAGAACATCCGAACCAAATCTGGGTGGGCCAGTTGCTTGGATGGATGTGCAAAATCGCCGAGTCTTGCCGGCAGTGTTCTCGACTTGGATAAAGCTCGTCCAGCACATTCCCTCGTCCATAATGATCCTGGAAATCGAGTTGCCCGTCCAGGCTGCCCACTACCGGCGCAAGGTTCGGATAACGGAAGGCAAATCGCAGTGAACCATGGCCACCCATTCCAGCACCCGCCAACGCCAGACTCCGCCCACCTGCCGGTAGTTTTTTGGTCTGCGGAATGATGATTTGTTCGCGAAGGAACTCTTCAGGTGTCAGGTTCTGATCGAACGTTGGATGTTGGCGGTTCACCCACCAGGTTGGACCAGTATCAGGTGAAATACAGCGCAACCGTCTTTTCAGGAATTCGGCTGTGAGTTGAGGGTGAAGTGCAGGTGAACGGCAATCGATGTCGTGTAACCACACGAGCAGGTACGACCGCGGCCGTGGCGGCTCAAAAGTGTCTACTTGGGTGTTTGCAACAGTGTGTCTTGTCCAACCCGGTAACACGGTTGCCCACTCCCAGTAGAGCACCCACCTGTCGTAACAGGTGGGTCGGGGACTTTGGCTCGAAACTCAGTCGCCGGCACCTTCCCGCGCCTTAGTGAGCTTCTCGGTCACCTTCCGGCGACGTTCGGAGTCGCGCTTCGAGAGGTCTTCCATCTTCAGGGCTTTTTCCCACGCGCTGATGGCCTCTTTGGTCTGGCCCAAGGCCATGTGCGTATCGGCGAGGTGATCCCAGATCTCAAGATGATTCCCTTCCTCTTCGTCGGTTGCCGCCTTCTTGAGGAACTCGAGCGCTTCCTTGTATTTCTTTTGCTTGTAGAGCACCCAACCGAGGCTGTCGAGATAGGCCGCGTTCGGCACCACCTCATCGATCTTCCCGTCCTTTTTGAGTTTCTCTTTGTCCTTCTGATCCTGTTCGACGGCTTCGCGGATGAGCTTCTCGGCTTGCTCCAGGTTCATGTCATTGTCGCTCCAGATGAAGCCGAGATCGTTCTTGTAGCCTGGATTTTCCGGATTGCGCTTCATCAGTGTTTCGAGCTGTTTGGCAGCCTTGTCGATTTCTTTGTTATCGACGTACAGGCCGCTGAGCGCGTACCGCAAGTTGTCCTTGATGGTGTCCTTGAGTTCGGCCTTCATCACCTTGTTGGCATCGACTTTATCCAGGACTTCGTTGTAAGTAGTGATCGCATCGTCAAATTTGCCGGCTTCCCGTTGGATCCAACCCTTGAGGCGTAGAAAGTACCAACCGCCCTCGTCAAGTTCGATCAGCCCCTTGGCCATGTTGTTGGCTTCATCGAACTTGCCTTGCTTGGCCTTCGCTTGGATTAAGCGTTCCAGGATGAACGGCTTCGCACTCTCGAGTTCCATCGGGCCTTTGGTATCAACGACGTTTTCACAAACCTGAATCACTTGAGCATAGCGCTTGGCGTCCCAGTACATGTTGATGAGGCCATCGTAGGCCTGGAGCATCTTGGCTCCGCTATTGATCTCGGTGGCGAGCTCGACGGCGTGCTCGTAAAACCGCTCACCGGCTTCATACTCCTTCAAGATGTGCGCGGCCTGCCCCAGAATTGTCGAGCCGTTGAAGTTGAATGGCTTGTCCTTATCCTTGGCATCTTTCATCATGAGGACCGCCTCGGCGATCGCTTTCTTGGCCTTTTCCTTGTTCTTGATGAATGCACGCAGTTTCGCTGCCTGTGCGTCTTCCGTGCTCACCGAATTCAACTTGAGTAACTCAGCACGTTCCGGGTTTTCCTTGTCTTGCCCTACGACTGATTTGCTGGCACCAAAGAGTACCAGGGAAGTGAGTAACAGACCGAGGGTGGGCCATTTCCAAACGTGTTTCAGCATGAGATCTCCTGGAATTGCGGGCGGGCGGTTATCCTTAACAGTCGATTCAATTCTACTCTCGGGATGCCAAGGGTGCCATGTGGCTTTCTCCTCGGAGTGCACAATGATCCTCGATGATCGGGTTCAGTCCATTGGTTTCCCTGGTTTCGCCATGGAAATCGCGTAAGCCATCGCAAGGTGGATTGTCACGCAATGGTAACGATGCCTCCCAGACCGGATCTGGTGATGGAGTAAGGAGCACGGCATGACAGCACGTATCCCGGTGATTGGTATTGGGCCTGATGGGAGTGCCGGGTTATCCGAACGATCGCGGAGCATCTTGACCGAAGCCGAGCTGATCTTTGGCTCAGAAGGAGCCCTGCGATTGCTCCCGGAACTTGGTGGTGAGCGAGTTATGATTGGCTCCGACCTACCCGCTGCCATCGAGCAACTCCGCGCCAATTTGAATCGGAAGCGAATCGTGGTGGTCGCGGTAGGTGATCCGCTGTTCTACGGCACGGCTCGTTATCTGTGCGAGAAGGTTGGCACCGAGCATTTCGAGGTTGTGCCGCACGTGTCGTCCATGCAACTGGCTTTTGCACGCATCAAGGAGAGTTGGGAAGATTCCTACTTAAGCGATCTCGCGACGCGATCGCTTACTGAAGTTCTCGACAAAATCCGGATCGCCGACACCGTGGGGTTGTTCACCACAACCGATGTGCACCCGGCACGACTCGCCCGCGAGTTGCTTGCACGGGGGATTGATTACTTCACGGCCTGGGTTTGTGAGAATCTGGGGGGCAAAGATGAACGAATTACCCGTGGTGAGTTAAGCGAGATCGCGGAGATGAGATTCGACGCGTTGAACATCGTGATCCTGAAGCGCAAGCCGAATCGCCCGGATGTTCAGCGCGCAGGGGCGCGACTCCGCCGTTTCGGGAATCCGGATGATGTGTTTGCACAATCGCGGCCGAAGACGGGGTTGATTACCCAGGCCGAAGTTCGGTCGGTTGCGCTGGCACAACTCGATCTTCACCCGGGCGATGTCTTCTGGGATGTGGGCGCAGGAAGTGGGAGTGTGGCCATCGAGGCTGCAGCTCTAGTTCATCCCGGACCCAGTTATGCCATCGAGCAGGACCCCGCGGATTATCACCTGATCGTTGCGAATGCTGCACTGTTTGGTGTAAGCAACATTCGGCCCGTCTTTGGTATCGCCCCAGAGGTCTTTGGTGGTCTTCCGACGCCCGATGCGATCTTTATCGGAGGGAATGGGGGAGAAGTCGCGCGATTGATCGAAGGCTGCTTTACCGCACTTCGCTCGGGTGGCCGACTCGTTACGAATGTGGGAACACTTGAGATGATCTCGGCTACACATGCGGTCTTGAAGCGGTTATCTGGCAGTGTGGATGTTCTCTTGATGAATCTGTCGCGTGGTGTGGAACAGCTCGAAAGCCTCCGACTGGAAGCGGTCAATCCAACAGTACTTCTCCGTGTCGAAAAGCCTTAAGGTGCTCCGAAACTCCGTCGAAGCGACTATCTTGGTGCCCACACCAGCACTTCGCCCTTGCCCGGCACGGCCGCATCACCCAGGTAACGCTGATAGTTCCCGCTCAGTGAATCTGTGGGGAGGTCAAAGCCTTGTGCTTCAAGGTGCCGTTTGTACAGCTCCAGGAAAACTGGCGAGTAATCGCATGCGAAAGAAAAAGTTGGCGGAAGAGCGATTGGCTTCAAGCTAATGATTGTGCCGCGTTGCATCCACGCAGCAGTTCGGCTGGCCGCACCGTTCATCAAGAGAATCGTTCCGCCCTTCATTTGAAACCCGGCAAAGTCCTCAACAAGACCGCGAATGGCGATCAGGCCGCGCTTCATGCGCAAACCGAGTTCATTCCCTGCTGAACCTTCCACCAAGATCTGGCCGCCACTCATTCCCGAAGCGCCGCCGCGATAGGCACTCCCCAGTTGATCGCCAGCGTTGCCGCGGATATGGATACTCCCACCGAGCATTTCGGCCCCAACCCAATCGTTGGCGTGGCCCGTGACTTCAATGGCTCCACCCGACATCTGTGAACCGAGGTGCATACCAACGTTTCCCACGATCCTCAGAGTTCCCTGCGACATCCCATAACCAATCCATTTGACAGCACTCAGGTCACCGCGGAGTTCGATCGTGTCACATCCATCACCAATGATTTCGAAGCACTCGTCTAACCGGCAGCGTTTTTTCCCCTGCAAGACCGTAATCGCACCGATCTCACCATGCTTCAGAATTTTGAGACGGTCTGGCGTGAGCACCTCGGCTTCGAGTGGCACAGTCAGATGCTGTTTGAGTATCAGCGTGAGCATCGAATTGCAGTCCAGTTAAGAAGAGTGACCATGTTTGCGGAAAGGTGCGGTTCCCGTTGCTCAGAACATTAGCGGTTCCGTGTGCACGGTTGGACCTGCAACCCGGGAATCCGTTCGATTTCAACCGGATAATTTTCGAAGGCAACCGTGTACTGTTGGGGAAATAAACGTCGGAGATAGTCTTCGATTGCGGGATCGTAGTCGGGGTTCACCGCATAATGCCGACCATTGAGAGAGCGGCGGAGTTCTCCTTCTTCCACAATGAGCTCGCCACTCTTGATCACATAGCGTGGGTAAGCGAACATCTCGGCATGATTGGATTTCGAGTTGTACACCGCAATGTCGGCATCGGCACCCACACCCAGGTGCCCCTTTTGTGTGAGTCCGAGTGCACGGGCTGGGCCAGCCGAGGTGATGATGGCGATTTCCGGAAGCGTGTATTCGCGTGTCAACTCGGGGAGTACCATTCGCTTCAGCGTCTTCTCGGGAAACTGCTTCAACTGTTCCTTGCGGAACTCAGCGTTCATCAACAACTGGAGAATCTCGGGATAGCGCCAGAACGTGGCACCGTTGGGGTGATCGGTGGTGAGGCAAACGCGCCACGGATCTTCGATCAGCAGCAAGAGTTCGAGACCGACCGCCCACTGAATGGCATTCACCAGATTCTTTTCTTTGTAAACGTACGGCACCACCCCGCAACCGGTTTCGTTCTCGACATCGATGCTACCCCATTTTCGCCCAGTGAGTTGATACAGCAGATGCTGCCAGGGACCATCCGCCGTCACCGTCACCGTGTTTCCGAACAGGACTGCACCGGCATCGCATGTTAGGTTCTTGTGGGCGTTAAAGTGCTTGGCGACCTCTGCCGCGCCCGATTTCATGGTGAACCAGTCATCGCCACCATAGGCGTGGTACTGAAGATGCGCCAGGTGAGCCCGGTGTCCCTCAAGGAGTTTCATCGTCTCGATGGTCGTGCTGACATTGCCCGGCGCACCGAGATTGTTGCAGTGAATGTGGACCGGGTGCGGCAGGCCCAGCTCGGTTGTCATTTGAGCCAGTGCCGAGATAATCTTGGCCGGTGTCACTTTCTTGTAACCTGGAACAACATCGGCCAAACCCTTGCAATCTTTGCCCCATTTCCAGCCAGCTACGCCACCCGGATTCACGGCTTTGATGCCATAAGCCTTGGCCGCCCAAAGACACCAGGCAACCACATCGCGTGCTCGCTCGTATTCCGCGTTTTCAAGTAGGTCGAGCACGATCTCATTGTTCGCCATCAGAACACAACACGTGCGATCAAGAATGGGCGTGTCGCGGAGTTCCTCATGCGTGTGCTTGGCGGAAAGCAATGGCACGGCCGCTTCGTTTGCGGTTGTCCAGCCCATCCCGGCGTAGACATATCCGGTCGCAAACGTGGTCGGTGTGGTCCCGATGATACCGGCACGTCGATCCGGGGCGTGGAAGATCGGAACAGCCTTTCGGTGCTGTTCCGGGATGAGCCCACGGGCAAAGTTGAGAGCGGGACCACCGATGTGAGTATGGACATCGACACCACCGGGGAAAATGATCATCCCAGTGGCATCCAGAGTTCGAACGCCATCTGTTGGCAAGCTCGAGACGATGACCCCGTTGGCGCAACATACATCCTGCACGTTGCCCATCACTCCATTGGCAGGATCATAAACCTGGCCGCCTCGAATTCGTAACATAACAGCTCCGCGGTTGCCGAAAGTAACCAACACACCAAACCTACAGAACTCGCGACTCGAAACGGAATCACTTCCAGGGGCAATCTCGTGACGATCGCTCCACTTCCACTCGCGTGATCGGTTTTGGGCTCAATGGAACGGACAGGGTAGGAGGTTGTCCCTGTGGTGACCTTGGTTCGACTTGGAATTGCATATTACCCGGTGCAAAGATCGTGGCAACCGAATCCACGAACCACAACGATGACACGCTTGAGGGTGGACCTTGCTGACCGTGAACTCGGTAGTGATCGACAACACATTTGCTGAAGCATTCCCGATGACCGCAGCCCGGGTGATCGTAACGGCTCACACTCGGGACTGGGCACTGATCGCCTGCCAAGCTGCGACGGGTTACGCGGCAAGTGTAATTGGCTGCGATTCGGAGGCAGGAATCGAACGGGAGCTTTCGTCTGATGAAACACCGGATGGCCGGCCCGGGTACGCGATGCTGTTCTTTGGCTTCAGCCGGGACGCGCTTCAGAAAGCCGTTGTGAACCGGGTGGCGCAGTGCATCCTGACCTGTGCGACCACGGCCTGTTTCAATGGCCTGTCTGGTGATACCGGGAAATCGATCAAGGTCGGCGGGGCACTGCGCTACTTTGGTGATGGTTGGCAGATCAGCAAATACTTGGACGGCAAACGGTATTGGCGCATCCCCACAATGGACGGCGAGTTCCTGTGCGAGGAGTCGTTCGGAACAGTCAAGGGTATTGGCGGGGGCAACTTCCTCATTCTCGGTGAGAACCAGGCGGTCGCGTTGGTTTCTGCCATGGCAGCGGTTGAGGCGATCCGGCGTATCCCGGGTGTCATCTTACCGTTTCCCGGTGGTATCGTTCGTGCCGGGAGCAAGGTTGGAAGTCGCTATCCGGCATTGAAGGCCAGCACGAATGAGCGCTACTGCCCCACTCTTCGCGGTGGTGTCGAGTCTGCACTTCCACTCGGTGTGAACGCGGTTTACGAACTCGTCTTCGATGCACTCGATTTGGAGACGATTTATCGGGCAACGCGAGCGGGAATCGAAGCTGCAGCTCGGCCTGGAATCGCCCAGATCACTGCCGGGAATTATGGTGGGAACCTGGGGCCGCATCACATTCATCTGCATCAGCTGTTCACGCCCAAAGACTGATTCTCGCCCCTCTCAACGTGGTTGTTCTGCGGCATGCCACATGGCCTCCCAGACCGCGGCGACATCGGCTTGCTCCGTCGTTTCCGCTCCGATCGAGACTCGCACGACCCATCGCTCACCCAGTTGCGTGGGAGTGAGGTACGCCTTGCCTGATCGATTCACACGATCAGCCCAAGCTCGAGTGTGCTCATCAAGTGCTGGTCCCACCAAGCCGGGGGGTTCGTGGATGAGACACACGGTCTGCAACGGTACTGGCGCGACAACTCGCCAGTTTGGCCGGGAATTCACCTGGCCCACCAACCACCGTGCATTGGTCAAGTCTCGCCTCAACCGAGCTTGCAGACCTTGCACACCTTCCGATCGGATGAGGCACCAGAGCTTGAGCGCACGAAACCGGCGACCCAGAGCGATGCCCCAATCGCGGTAGTTTTTCACCTGGCCATCGGCGGACGTTTTGAGGTAACTCGGGCTGGTCGACATCACCCGGATGAGGTGTTCTGAATCGCGAACAAAGTACACAGAGCAATCGAAGCCGGCACCGAGCCACTTGTGCGGGTTGAAGACCACCGAATCAGCCTCATCGATACCGCGCCACAACTCGCGACATTCCGGCAAAATCATGGCGGAGCCCGCCATCGCGGCATCAACGTGGACCCAGATGCCAAAGCGCTGGGCGATCTGAGCGATTGGCAGAATGGGATCAAACGCTGTCGATGCGGTGGTCCCAGAAGTTGCCACAACCGCGCAGGGAACGAATCCCCGGTCCCTGTCCTGAGCGATGAGTTGCTCCAGCGCCTCCGGTCGCAAGGCAGAGTTGGTATCGTGTGGAACGATTCGCAAATTGGCACGACCGAAGCCGGCGAGTAACGCGGCTTTCTCGACGGAACTGTGGCTTTGGCTTGTGCTGTAAACAATTAATGGCTTCGGTTCACTCTGCAGCCCACCCCTTGCGAGTGAATAGCCCGTGGCGCGTTCCCGCGCACAAAGTAACGCTAGCAGGTTCGCAGTCGATGCCGTGTCCTGTATGACTCCGTTCCAGTCTTCCGCGAGCCCCAACATCGTTCGGAGCCACTCACAGACCGCTTCTTCCACTTCCGTGAGGGCGGGGCTTGCTTGCCAATTCAGCCCGAGCACCCCTAGGCCCGAGCTCACGAGATCGCCCAGAACTCCTGCCAGGGAAGCATTGGCCGGGAAGTAACCGAAAAAGCGCGGATGCTGCCAGTGGGTGAGCCCTGGCATCACAAGCGAGTCGAGATCGGCTCGAATCGCGTCGAACGGTTCCGCCATGAGCGGTGGTTGATCCGGTATCCGAGCTTTGATCGCACCGGGAGGAGTCGAAGCCATCACTGGACGGCTTGCCAACTGAGCCCGGTAATCCGCAATCCAATCAATCAGTTCATGGCCCTGTTTCCGAAATTCCTCAGGCGTCATGTTGAGCGAGCCCTCGTCTTGTCCTGCGAACGCCAACCGCACTTGTTGTGACCCCACATGGGAATCTTGGCGTAGGCTCATTGTCCCGGTTGTAATTTCGGGTCGAGTCGGAGCACCAGCCAGAATTTTATGCCGCTCACCCCCTCGTTGCCGTTAAAACAGACTTTCAGCCTTTAGTCTCTCCCACACGGTATCAATCATCTGCATTCTGCCGGAGTCATCACATGGTAATTGTTTGTCGAATGAGCTGCTTCTTGATGTTCGCACTGGTGTTCCTGGAACCGTCTCGCGCTCAAGACGATCGTGAGGTGGCTCCGAAACCACGAGCAATCGCAATTCCAACTGTCGCAGCGAGTACATTTAAGGAACTCGAGTTGCGACCACTTGGCCCCTGTATCACACCCGGCCGCGTGGGCGATATTGCCATTCATCCCAAGAATCGCAGTACCTGGTATGTCGCACTCTCCTCGGGTGGTCTGTGGAAAACCACTAACCGTGGCACGTCCTGGAAATCAATCTTCGACAACCAAGGATCTTACACGATCGGTTGTGTGACGATTGATCCCAAGAATCCTGACACAGTCTGGTTGGGGACTGGAGAGAACCAATCACAACGGAGCGTGGGCTTCGGTGATGGGGTTTACAAAAGCACGAATGGTGGCGAATCCTGGAAACGGGTCGGTCTCAAGGATTCCGAGCACATTGCCAAGATCATCATTGACCCGCGCGATTCCAATGTGGTGTACGTCGCAGCACAAGGCCCGCTGTGGAGCCCGGGTGGCGATCGGGGCTTGTACAAGACAACAGACGGTGGGAAAATCTGGGAGTGTGTGCTCGCACTCAGCGAAAACACGGGTGTTACTGATTTGTGCCTGGACCCCCGTGATCCGGATGTGCTGTATGCTGCCAGCTATCAGCGCCGGCGCAACGTGGGAGTGCTCGTTGGAGGGGGACCGGAATCGGCCATTCACAAGTCAACCGATGGCGGAAAAACGTGGGCTCAACTCAAAGAAGGGCTACCCACCGAGCACATGGGCCGCATTGCTCTGGCCATCTCACCGCAGCAACCCGATGTGCTGTACGCACACGTCCAGACCGCGAATGGTAAAGCTCGTGGCGGGTTCTTTCGTTCTGAAGATGCTGGCAAAACGTGGACTCAACGCGGAAGCACCACGGTTCAAGATGGTCAGTACTATGGCGAAATCTACCCCGATCCACACAAGTTCGACCGCGTCTACGTGATGGATATGATGGTGCAAGTGACGGATGACGGCGGGAAAACGTTCCGCAGGCAGAACTGGGCGACCCACGTCGATCACCATGCACTGGCATTCGATCCGGATGACCCGTTACACCTCATTTCCGGAAACGATGGCGGCCTTTACGAATCCTACGACGGTGGTCGCACCTGGCGGCACTTCGACACTATCTCTAGCACGCAGTTCTATCGCATCACGACAGACAACGCATTGCCGTTCTACAACGTCTATGGTGGTGCGCAAGACAACGGATCGATGGGTGGGCCGGTTCGGAGTCGGTATCAAGTGGGTGTTCGAACCAGCGAATGGGCTCGGGTGGGGGGAGCGGACGGTATGCAACCCCGTGTCGACCCCAGTGATCCGGATACGGTTTACACGAGCAGCCAGAATGGCTCGTTGGTTCGACTGGATAAGGAGACCGGGCGTGGCGCGTCCATTCGTCCTCGAACCCAGGGGAAAGAAGCGGTTCGCTGGAACTGGGACACACCGCTGATCATCTCACCGCACAACTCCAAACGGCTCTACTATGCCGGGAGCCGGCTATTTCGCAGTGAAGATCGTGGCGATAACTGGAAGCCTGTCAGCCCCGATCTCACACGCAATCTGGATCCGCTCAAGGTTGAAGTGATGGGCAAAGTCTGGGGTGATGATGCGGTCTCGCGTAACACATTCACCACCACGCTCAGCATGTCGACTGCACTCTCCGAGTCGCCGCTCCAGGAGGGCCTGCTCTATGTGGGAACCGATGATGGGCTCGTGCAAGTCAGTGAAGATGGTGGGCAAAAGTGGCGCAAGATTGAGTCATTCCCCGGTATCCCCGAGGGTACGACGTGGGTCTCGGATATCGAAGCGTCCTCTGTGGATCGCGACACGGTTTATGTCACCTTCAATAACTGGCAACGTGGCGATTTCAAACCGTATGTGC
>JBGTAO010000223.1:0-4893 GCA_041749835.1 Gemmata sp.
TCCCAACTCCGCACCGACGGGGCAAGCCTGACCCGGACCTAAGGGAATCCCGGCGCGCTGGCGCGGCGCCCCCCGTTCTGCTCGCCCGGTGTGGGACCGGTCACTGATACGGCGTGGGATCGGGGACACCCGCTTCGGCGAACCCCTTCTGGCGCAGCAAGCAGGAGTCGCACCGGCCGCAAGCCCGGCCCTGTTCATCGGGATCGTAGCAACTTAGTGTCAGCGCGTAATCGACACCCAGGCGCATGCCTTCGCGGATGATATCGGCCTTGGTCAGCTTCAGCAGCGGCGAATGAACGCGGAAGCGGCCCGTGCCCTCCACGCCGGCTTTCGTAGCGAGGTTGGCCAATGCTTCGAACGCGGTGAGGAACTCGGGCCGACAATCGGGGTAGCCGCTGTAATCCAGGTGATTGGCCCCGATAAACAGATCGAATGCCCCAACCGTTTCGGCATAACCCAGCGCCAGCCCCAACAGAATCGTATTGCGGGCCGGCACGTAGGTGATGGGAATGCCGTGGTTGATTTCGTCGGCAGAGCGGCCCTTGGGCACTGCGACATCGGCCGTGAGTGCGGACCCACCGATCGCCCGCAAATCGAGCTTCACCACCCGGTGATCGCTGACTTGCATCATGCGGGCGATCACCGCAGCGTGATCGAGTTCCACGCGGTGCCGTTGGCCATAATCGACACTCAACGCATACGCCTCAAACCCCTGGCTCTGGGCCACCGCCAGTGCCGTGGTACTATCCAGCCCACCACTCAACAGAACAACCGCCTTGGGCATAAAACGCTCCGTTCGGAGTCGCGGGGGAAACCAACTGGAAGCCATCGCCACTTCTGACTATCAACATACAGGAGAACACCACCGCCGGGATTGCAAGCATGGAACTGACCGAAACACCGTCTGTCGATCAATTGGAAACGTTCCCGAATCCGCGGCCGGGCCGCGACTTCAGCATCGAGATTGTCTGCCCCGAGTTTACCAGCGTCTGCCCCAAGACCGGCCAACCGGACTTCGGCACCATCACGTACACCTACACCCCGGGCGCGACGTGCGTGGAGTTGAAGTCGCTGAAGCTGTACCTGCAGCGATTCCGCAGCCAGGGAATCTTCTACGAACAGGTGACCAACCGGTTGCTGGACGATTTCGTGGCGGCGTGCCAGCCCGTCCGGTGCAAGGTGGTTTCGACGTGGACTCCGCGCGGTGGCATCAGCACGAACGTGACCTGCTACTACGAAGCCGGGAAGTGACCCCCGGCTTCAGCCCAGTTTAATCGAGCTCGTTCAGTCGACAACGATGGCATTTTCGAGCGGGATATGCGGCAGAGCATCACGGACACCCTGCTGGGCCAGTTGCTTGATATGGTACGATGGTGCCCGGCCGCGCAAGACCACACCATCACCACCGACCTCAACCCGTAGATTCCAAACGCGGCGACCGGTCCGGCTGGCGACCTGGTTCAGTACAACATCGACCAAATTCGGAGGCGTGGTGCTCATTCGTCTCGTGTTCCTGGGTGCCCCGTTGCTGGGTGCTCGGGCACAATTGCCCGTTTGTTGATCGCGGAACGCATTGTTCTGCGGGTTTGAGGCACGATGTGATGACGGAGCAAACCCCGGACCAAGCTGCCCCGGTTTCGAGACTTCTGCATCTGGCAGGCTCTGCCCCCCTGTTCCCCGAGGAGCTTCGGGTTCGGGTTGAAGCAGGCGCTCGCCTGGTCCGCTTCGAGTGGTGTGTCTCTCTGCTAATCGTCACGATCCGTTGCCAGTCATCACTGTATGTCACCGAGTCGTGGCAGGAACGGTATTTGCGCGGATTGGGGTATAGTGCCTTGGCTCTGGTGCTGGGTCTATGGGGTGTGCCGTGGGGGCTGATCATGACACCGCGCGCCATCTGGATCAATCTCACGGGTGGTATCGACGAGACAGCGACCGTGTTGGCACAGTTGGAATCCATCGACCCCACGGCAGAGCACTGAAGTCGGCCAATCGTGCATTCTCATATCCGCGACAATCGGTATGTCCCTTGCCACGCCGCGCTCGTGGCGCAAAAGCCATCAGGAAGAGCTCATCCGCTCTCGCGCAGCCTGCCCGAACACGCTAAAATTTTCCGAATCGGGCCAGGGGATTCGGCGTGCGGGTGTTCAAGGCAGGTGATGGCGAAGTTCTCGACCTGGCATTCAGCCCGGATGGGACCGCTATTGCCGCGGCGGTGAAATACCAAGGGATTTATTTGTGGAACCTGCAACTGCCCTCGCCCATCCCCGTGCGCCTCGATAGCGACCTGGAATACCGCGGCGGGCTCAGCTTCTCGGCGGAGAGTCGTTCGCTAAGTTGGCTCGGACCCACCAGCCGCCGGGTCTACAGTCGCAATTCCCGCACGTTCGCCGACACCTCCTTCGCCTTCACGCGACTCACTCACACCGTGATCCAGAGCAACGATGGTTCGCGGGTGATCTCGCAGCACGGGATGCCCGACTATTGCTTGATCGGCTGGCGCGAATCGGACGACGGCTGGATTCGCACCTGGACCGTCTCGACGATCGATCTGGCCACGGAGAGCTTAACACTGTCGCCCGATGGGCGATTACTGGCGATGCTGGCCCGATCGGCACTGGGTGATCGCTGGTCGAGCAATCCGCGCCGCGTGGAAGTGCGAGACGCGGCCACAGCCGCCGTGCTCGGCACCGGGATCTACCCGTACAACATCGCGGAACCGCTGCTCTTTTCGCCGGACGGTCGGCAACTGGTGGGCTTCAACGACATGACGCTGCTGGTGTGGCCGGTACCGGAGAACGGCTCGCTGGGTTCACCGTTGCTGGTCCGCAATGATAGCCGCAAGCACTTCACGGCGCTGGCGTACCATCCCTCGGATCGTTTTCTCTATGCGACCAGCAACGACGAAACCGTTCACGTCTTCGATACCACGACCTGGGATCGCGTCCGGCGATTCACCTGGCAGTTGGGGAACCTGAAGGCGGTCACGCTCAGCCCCGATGGGACACTGGCCGCGGCCGGCGGCGACCACGGCGATGTTATCATCTGGGACGTCGACGGGTGAATCGCGGCGACCGCAGGGTTCCCCGTTCTCACGGGCGACTTGCTCTACCGACCCGGCCTGGGCGGCTCGATTCGCGGCAAGTTGGTTGCCGGTATGCGAGCGGGCACCTCTTTTCGCCTCGCGGGCTGTGCCAGAGTCGATTTCACCCGACTCTCAGGCAAGCTCAGCCACTCCAGCCAGGCCGCTTCCAACGCATCCACCGATTCAAAGCCGTACATCTCCTGGGCGGCCCGCTGCCACGATTGATCGGTGTTCCCGTTCATGCCTTGCATCAGGAACGTTAGTACGGCTGCTTGCTTTGCGGGTTGCCCCGAGCGGGGTTTTTGCGTGATCAAGAAGCGGATGACCGAGTGCCCTTGGGTGTACAGAACGCCCACGTCCTTTGGGTATTCTATCAGCTTGAACAGCGATTTCAGTTGGTAGCCGCGACCGGCATTCAGGTGTTCCCGACACTGGAGATCATGGTTTGCCTGTTCGACCAGCGACTCCCCAAACACAGCGATTCCCTCGTCGGCCCAGCGTGGCAACGGTTTGCCGAACCTCGTGGCCAGAATGGTATGTGTGATCTCATGCGGCAGCAGGCTCTCCAAGATCCGGAGGGGCGAGCCCTGAAGAATCATTTCGATTGACCTGACACCGTCTCCGGCGTTGCCAAAGAGAAAGCTGGTCGAGCCTGACGAGTTCGCCTCGGCAATGGCGTTTCGGATAATCGTTGAAGCCACAGTCACCCGCACAACGGCGGGCTTGTCCCAGGTGGGAAGCTCCTCACCAAGCCACTGCCGTGCGATCACCTTGCGCTGGTACTCGGCTTCGGCGGCCACGGCCCGTGCGATGACCGGCGTGGGAGCAAACACGATGAAGTTCGGGGAGCGGTGCTGAGCGTTCTCGGTCCGTGCAGTCTCGCTCTCTTCGGGTTCGTGCGGATTGGACACCGGCGCTTCGACGATCGTTCGTGTCGGGTTCGGAAGTCGCTCGAACGGAGGCGGAGTTTGTGCGGTGTCCGGAGCTGTGGGTGTCGGTGTCGGTTGCGCTGCGGCCCAGGTGAATCCGACACCGAGAAGCAGGAAACCGGCCAGAAGCGGAAATGGTTGAAAAGTCGCCATGTTCGCAAGGACTCCTTTCGCCAGAATGGCATTGGCAGTGATCACACGCCCAGCCAGGAAATCACCGACCGAGGCAATGGTTGCATGAAGCAGTTCATGCGATACGTTTTGAGCCCCAACAGGTTGAAGCCCGCCAATCAATCCCGAGGCCAAAACCGGGACAACACCGCGCCGCACCAGCCGAGCCCGCAATAACTGTTTGGCCCGCTCTAGCCGGCGGCGCAACGTGCGGATACTTCCGCCCAAAGCCTGCACCGCTGCTTCTTGCGTCCGGCCTTCGAGCAGACACAGAACCACCGGATCCCGCAGCGCCGCTGGCAACTGACTGAGTTCGTCGTGGAGAAGGGCGGTCAGGTCATTCGTTTCGGGGTGAGAAGCCACTCCCGCAGCGATCGCTGGAAGATCGACTTGTGTTCGCTGCCGGACGGCATGCCGGTGCTCGCGCATCCGCATTTGCCGCGCAACCCGGCCGGCCACACCAATGAGCCAACTTCCCACGGAAGCGGGTTTGCGTAAGCGATGCGCTCGACAGGCCAGCACCAGAAACACGGCTTGAAACGCATCGTCGGCCAGTGTGGGGCCAACCATCCGACGGCAAACGCGGAGTACCAGCGGTCCATGCCGACGAACCAGTTCTGTGAATGCCGCTTCATCCCGGTTCGCCAGGAACCGACTCACGAGTTCGGCATCGGCGAGTGGGTTCGGATGAATCGCTGCGAGTAGCTTCAT
>JBGTAO010000224.1:0-5745 GCA_041749835.1 Gemmata sp.
GCTGGTTCGCTCGATGGGGCCGTGGCAATAACGGGTGAAGCCGCAATCGAATACGACTCGCTGACCCGGCACCTTCGAGACCGCGACAACCGCTTGCCCGCGAACTCGCCATCACGACCCAACCCCGCGTTGTTGCCCACCGGGTTGCCGAACTGGTCGAGCGGGAGTGGCATTGGTGGTGCGGGGGGTACCACGGCCTGCGGCACCATCGGAGCGGGTTGCGGGTCAGTTCGTGGCGGCTCCTGCGGTTGACCCTGCGGCACTTCGGGTGTCGGTGGCAGTTGGGGTGTCGGTTGCGGAGTCGGGGGGAGCGGGATCGCCGGCTGTTCAACCGGTTGTGGCACCGGGGGCACCAGCTTTGCTTCGACCGGTGTGTTCTGGGCGAACTGCGGCTCCGCTGGCTTGGGCCACAGCAGGATCGCGGCCACTCCGGTGAGCACCACGACCGCCACTCCGATACCAGCCACGACCCAGGTCGATCGCCGGGTCCGTCGCTCCGTGCGACGAGGATGTTGCCAGGAGTCGGCTATGTCCTCGGCGGCGGGAACTGTAATGTCCGACCGGCAGCCCGGACACCGCGTTTGCACACCGGCCTTCCGGCTTCCGATGGAAAGCTTCCGGGTGCAGACGGGGCAGCGAAATTGGATCGCCAAGGGATTACCCAGTGAGGGCCAGAGAAACGGTTCCTGCACGATATCCGGAAATCGTTGCCGCGTCGAAGCAGAACTCGGCCCGGGTTCCGCGGTCGGTCAGGATACCAAACGGGAAAGCGATCGCTGCGTGGCGGCCTCGCACCGTGCTGCCAGTGCGGGGAACTCGGCCCGAACACGCGATTCCAGATCGGCCAGGACTTGCGGGTGCCGCTTCGCTGCTCCAATCAAATGGGTGTAACCGGCGGCGGTGGCCTGGCGGGAATCGTACGGATCCCCTTCACCCGGGAAGAGGTGCTGCACCTGGTGCCCTCCTGCAGTGGTCACGGCATCCAACAGCATTTGCTCGATCAGGACATTGCAGCCGCCTTTGTTGCCCCACGTGGCCCAACTGCTCCGGTTCCGGCGGCACTCGGCGATTCGTATACCCAGATCGGCATAGCTGGCGATCAGGTGCGTATCCACCCCGCCGAGGATGCCGCAACAACTCGCGGTGCGTGTCCCCGTGCCCGTGGTGTACTCGCGCCAGACTCGGGGCAGCCACGGAATGGTTTGCTCGACGGCCCGGGCCGGGTAATACGTGTGCTTTGCATCGGGATCGAAGGTCTCGGGGCTTTGTGCGAACACAACGGATTGCTGCAATTCCGCTGGCAGTGGCTTCCACAAGAATACGTCGCCATCGATGTGCACGAACGGCTCGGTTTGTAACCGGTAACTGTACAACTTGCCGAGCGCCCACCAGTCGGCATCGTGGTCGTCCAGGCGATTCAGTTCCCGCGATACGTGGGTGAACGGTAAGCGGAGTTCATCGACCAGTAACGCGGCTCCGCGATCGTCGGTCACCAGGTGGGTCTCGGTGTAATGCCGTCGGGCCAGCGCCACCGAGAGCGCCCACGAGAGCATCGCGTGGTACTGCGAATGCCACACCGAGCCCTCGCAGTGCTGGAAGGGTTTGGTCCACAACGACCAGACAGCTCGCAACGGTTACCCTCCGAAGCCCGGCGAAGTGGGGTCGATCGGCGGAGGCACGGTCGCTTCAGACCAAATGAGTGGGAATTCGCGGAGCAGATGTGCCCCGATTCCGTGAAACGCGGTATCGGCTTCCCCGGGGTGGTACACGGGGGAGATTTCCGTCGGCGGTGATTCGTCGGAATGGGGCATGGAGTGACCGGGGAACTTGGCGAATCCGATCAGCATACGGGGCCACATGGCCGGTGTCGATCAATTCGTGATGAGGTGATAGCCCAGAACGATCGAGATCATGGTGATGATCATGATCAGCAGCAGCGACCAGTCGAACGCATCCTCGGCGGGGAGTTCTGCGGCGTAGCGGGGCTGTTCGGTCAGTCTCGCGGGCAGCGGTTGGCTCGACGGTGTGTAAAGCTCGGTTTCGGCGTGCGGGTCGATCAGCGGTTTCGGCGTGAGCTTGCCGACCTGCGACGGTGGGGGCGCGTGCCGACCCGAGACCGGTGCGGCCATACGGTTCGATCGGCTTCCGGTGGCGCTCGCGTGCGGTGTCAGGCCAAGATCGATCGCTCCCGAATCGCGCCGTTGCCGTTCGGTCGCTCCCTGGGCCAGAACGCCGGATGCCTTCGAGAGCGGTTGCGGGGTTCCGGCGCGGCGCGGATGGCCCGATTGGGGAAGTGGTGCCGGACTGACCACCAGATCCCGAAATTCCGCGACTGTGGTCACGGGGTTGAACTGCCCGGCCTTCGTTCGGCTGACCAGCACCAGCGAGGCATCGCCCAGGAGTTGCTCGCGCAGAGCCTTGCGGACACCTTCGGTGGTGCCCTTCACGGTGTGCGTCGTCCCGGTTTCGTCCTTGTAGACCAAATACCAGATGTCGGCGACCGGTGTGGGTTGCCCCATGTGCGTGGGAGTAGCCCGGCTGAGGCCCGTGAGATCTTCAAGGAACTCGCGGCAACTCGTGGGGCGGCGATCGGGCTCGGCGCTCATGGCCCGGCGGATGGCCCAATCGATCCGATCCGAGAGTGCGGGGTTCAATTCGCGCGGAGCCGGGAACTCGTTGCGAATCTTCTTCATCCAGCAATCGAGCGGGTTGGCGTTCTCGAACGGCACCACCCCGGTCACCATGGCGTACAGCGTGGCCCCCAGGGAATAGATGTCGCCACGAACATCGACATTCTTGGCGTTGCGAAACTGCTCCGGGGCCATGTAGTGCGGTGTCCCGAGCCCACGGCCGGTCTTGGTGAGATTCAGATCGCCGTCCACATCTCGAACGAGGCCCAGATCGGTCAGCTTCGCCACGCCGTCGAGCGTAACGAGGATGTTGTCCGGCTTCACATCGCGGTGGACCAGCCCTTGCTTGTGCGCTCGCTGGAGCCCCTCGCAGACTTGCGAAATCAGGTGAACCGCATCGGCCTCCGGTATTGCTCCGGCCCGTTCGACCCGTTGCCCCAGCGATTCGCCGTCCACAAACTCCATCACCAAAAACGGTTGTGGTCCAACGCCGCAGTACTCGATCGCTCGAACCACATTGGGATGTTCCAGCACCCGGGCGGCCAGGAACTCGCGCTCGAAGCGCTGCAGCAACACCGGGTTCTTCGCCGTGGATTGCGCGATCACCTTGATGGCGACCACTTCGCCGGTCGCACGGTGTTGGGCCTTGAAGACCGAACCCATGCCCCCTTCTGCAATCTTCAAGATCACATCGTAATTGCCAAGGTGCTTGGGGAGGGACGTGTCCGCGGACATGGGCAAAGGTCTCTGGTCTGGGGCGAGAGCGGCGACACCGGGGCAGGCTGAACCCGATGCCAATCCGACAACCAGTTCACTGGGAACTACCACTCTTATAGTTCAAGGTTGCGCAATTTGCGAATGATGGACATTTGGAACTGTTGGAGTAACGCGATACTATGGGAGAACTGTGCCGTCCGGCCACCCAGGGGAGCCCGGGGTTGCGCGCCCTAACCTGCAAAGCCGACATGGCCTCTCCGTTCGCCCAATCTCCCGTGGTTTGTGCGGTGTCTTCGCTTGTCAAGGTCGTTAGTGTCCGTCACAATCACATGACAGCGTCACCCGTCCAGCGGACCGTTGGTCGATCTGTATCCCCGCACCACTCCAGGACCCGTGCGACATGAGCCTGCTCGGGAAAATACTACTGGTCGTCAACTTGCTCGCAGCGGGCGGGGTCGTTTACCTCGCCACGCAAGACTGGCAAGGACGGCAGGCCATCAACGCCTCCGGCCTGCGCCACGTGCTGCTGATCCAGGGCTTGCCGCTCGAAGGCCCGGAGACCTTCGACCCCGAAGGCGAGACCAAGTTCGAAGTCGAGATGGCCGGTGGGTTCAAAACCAGCACCGTCAGCAAGAAGCTGATCGAAGGTTACCTCCAGGCGGCACCGGGCGGCGATGCGTCGACTCCGGCTTCGCTGGCCGGGGGTGCGGTGCTCACGCAGCTCGCCGAGGTTAAGCGAGTTCGCGCCAAGGTCATGGATTTGCTGTCCAAGGCGGAATCGGATGCGGCCAAGGTTGCCCTTCTCAAGGACTGGCTGCTCCTTCAAGCCGAGACAATCGACGAACGGCTCGCGTATCAGGCTCTCGCCGATGCGGACAACGCGGAAGAACTGGAGAAGGTGCTGCTCGCGCGGTTCGATGTCGTGATTGCCCCACCCAAGGCGGCTGATGCGGAATCGAAGCAACTTGTCGAAGAGGGCGAGACCGACCCTGTGAAACTGGCCGAGAAGATCGCACAGGTTGCCGCGTCCCGGGTTGCACCACTGGATGAGGGCGAACGCCGGGCTCGACTGGCTCACTTGCTGGTGCATCTCGATCGCGATGCCGGGTGGCAGAAGCGGGTAGCCGTGGTTGTCGGGTTACGTCGCTATGTCTCGGCCGTGGCCGCGCAGGCCGATCGCTTCCAGGACATGCAGACCCGCCTGGAGAAGCTCATCATTTACGATCAGGGGATCGACCTGGAGATCACGCTTCCGAGTGGCGGAAAGTTCACCGTGGTCACGGGTTACTACGGGCAAGAAGCGGTGCTTAGCCAGCTGGCACGCGATCGCACCGAGCTTTCCAACCGTCAGGCCAGCCTCAAGAAGAAGTGGAACGATCAGAAGATCAAGGAAGATAGCTTCATCGGGCAACGGCAAACGCAGCTCAAGGCTCTCGAAGATCAACTGGTCAAGGTCAAGACCGAAGTTGATGAGTTGCTGGCGAAGCAGGCGAACGTGGAAGCGTCGCTGTTCCTGGTGCAACGGGAAGTGGCTCTCACGCTGGACGATGTTTATCGGATGGAGGCGGAGTTGGAGGCCCGGGAGCGGGAGCTTCTGGGGCTGCCACCGCGTGCTCCCAAGTAGTGGTGGGTGAACGGTGCGGTAGTGGCGGCGTTTGGGAGCTTAAGCCTGGCGATCCCTCGAACGAGACTCGGCGATGACAACCATCGGCAAACTCCTGGCAATGCTCAACCTGGTGATTGGCCTCGGGGTTCTGTCGTGGTCGATCTCCGTCTACGCCCAGCGGCCCGGTTGGTTCGAGCCGAAATCCGATGCCGTGGGCATTGGGCAATCGCCCGTGACCTTCGCGCAGCTCAAAGAGGATATCGACGAGTTGACCCGTCTGGCGACCGTGGCCAGCGAGAATTGGGGCACCCAGTTGAAGACTCTGGAATCGCTGGAACAAAAGCGGGCGACGCGGCTCAAGAAGTATAACGAACGGTTGGGCTGGGCTCGCAGCGGCAACCCCGCCAAGGGTGGCGCGGGCTTCTTCGTCCCGGCGCACACGCCCGATGGGTTGCTTAACCTCGATGATGCCAGCGTTGTGGTCAAGGGGATCGACGATCAGCCGCTCAAGGGATCCGACACGCTGCTCAAGACGGTGACCGGCGACACGGCGAAGATCATCGAGTCGGCACAAGACATCGAGAAACAGCGCCGTGAGTTCGGTCGTCTGGGAACCTTGATCTTGGCAGCCGAGACCCGCGTCCTGAAGATGACCGAGATTCGCGATGCAGTCCAGGGTGAGAAGTTCTTCCTCGAATCGTTCGAGGTGAACGTGTACGAGACGCGAGAAACCGTGGTGCGTCGCAAGAAGCAATTGACGAACCGGCTGATCGAACTGAAGTACGTTCCGCC
>JBGTAO010000225.1:0-4407 GCA_041749835.1 Gemmata sp.
GTCGGGTGTTCGTGCTGGCTGGCCAGCGCCATCATCATCGCCGGCAACCCCTTGTCGCAGGTGGCCACGCCCATCACTCCGGCGCGGGTGGGATGGCTGCGCATCAGCCGGCGCATCACCTGTGAGGAATCGTTGCGGTACGGCAGGCTGTCGAACATCCCGGTGGTGCCCTGGGTGCGGCCATCGCACGGATCGGTGACGGCACCCGCGAACGGTATGCACCGCAATCGGGCCAGTTCCTGCGCCGCGGCCTTCACCAGCAAAGCGACTTCCCAGTGGCCGGAGTGAAACCCCAGCGCAATCGGCTTACCGTCTTCTCCGCGGAGCCCGCCGTGGGTGCTGAGAATGGTGAATTCCTTGCCCCCCAGGAGCGCGGGGTTCCAGCCCATGCCGACGTTTTGCGTCCAGCCGAAGAGATCGCCACTGGGTGCATGGCGGAGCAGTTCGTCGGTTAGCGGGAGTTTGCCCGTTGGGCCAGTCGTGGTGGTCACGAGTTCGTAAGCAGCATCGGGTGTGTCGAGGATATCGGTGGGCATGGTGTGTACCGTAACAATTGGCCAGCGTGAATCCGCGCAGAACCGAGGGCCAGGGTTTGCGAAGGAAGCAACTCCCGCTCGCCTTAGCATATCGCTGCGTATAGCATGTCCCCACCTCATCCCACTTCCGGAGGTTTCGTATGCGTTGCGTTCTCCCCGCACTATTGGCCACACTGACACTGTCTTCACTCGCCATGGCACAAAAAACCGGTCCGTCGTTTGCCCAGGAACCGTTTGGGAAACTGCCGAGTACCAAAAACAAGAACGGCAAGGAGATTCCGGGGCCAACCGTCACTCAGTACACACTGACGAACAAGAACGGCATGGTCGTGAAGTGCATCGACTATGGCGCGATCATCACGCACATCCAGGTGCCCGACAAGGACGGAAAGCTGGGCGATGTCGCTCTGGGCTTCGACAACCTCGAAGGCTACTTGAAGGGCCACCCCTACTTTGGCAGCAATGCCGGGCGCTGCGCGAACCGCATCGCCAAGGGGAAGTTCACCATCGATGGCAAGGAATACACCCTGGCCACGAACAACGAACCGAACCACCTCCACGGCGGCAAAGAAGGCTTCGACAAGAAGCTCTGGAAGGGTGAACCGATGATGACGGCGACCGGGCCTGCCGTGAAGTTCACCTACACCAGCCCCGATGGCGAGGAAGGCTACCCCGGCAAGCTCTCGGTGGTCATGAGCTACACGCTCACCGACAACAACGAGATCGTGGTCGATTACCGCGCCACCACCGACAAGACCACCGTCTGCAACCTGGCGCATCACTCGTACTTCAATCTCGCCGGGCACAACAGCGGTACCATGCTGGAACAGAAAGCGCAATTCGCCGCCAAGAACTTCACCCCTGCCGACGACACCCTGATTCCCACAGGCAAGATCGAACCGGTCGCCAACACGCCGTTCGATTTCACCCAGGCCAAGACGATTGGCCAGGATCTGGAGAAAGCGGGTGGCAAGCCCGTGGGTTTCGATCTGAACTATGTTCTGGATAAAGGGCAAACCGCTCGGCCCGAGCTCGCGGCGACCATGACCGATCCGAAAAGCGGGCGCGTACTGGAAGTGTTCACCACCGAACCCGGGCTCCAGTTCTACAGCGGCAACTTCCTGGATGGCACCAATGTGGGCAAGGGCGGCGCGGTGTACAAGCAGTACAACGGCTTCTGCCTGGAACCGCAAAAGTTCCCCGATTCGGTGAACAAGCCGGAATGGAAGGACAAATCGAACACGATTCTGAAGCCCGGAGAGACCTATATGCAGACCACGATTTACAAGTTCTCCGTGGCCAAGTAACCACGCCAGCCGTTGCCAACGGAGCGTGTGCCGGTCGCTGAACCGCAGCGATCGGGCACACGCTCGCAACTCCTGAAAGCCGAACGGATCCTGGTAGCCCAACTCCGCCGGGTGTGGTACTCTTCAGCCATTCTCTCCCAGCGGATTCCCTACAATCGGAGCCTCTCCCGATGAACCGCATCTTCGCTGCCTGCGTACTGAGTTTGATCCTGGTTTCCGTCAGCGTTGCTCAGGACAAGAAGACGGGCTTCCTGGACCGGAAGTTCAAGAATGCCGATGGCACAGAATCGCCCTACGTGGTGTTCGTGCCGCACAACTACGACGGAGAAAAGGAATACCCCGTCATCCTGTTCCTCCACGGTGCGGGCGAAACCAAAGGCGGCTCCAAGATGCCGATGGAAGTCGGCATTGGCCCAGCGATCAAGAGCCGTGAGAAGAACTTCCCGTTCATTGTCGTGATTCCGCAATCGGAGAAGCGGACCTGGCGAGCGGATTCGGGCGACGGCAAGCGAGCGGTGGCCATGCTCGATGAGGTAATGAAGGAGTTCAAGGTCGATCCGAAGCGGCAGTACCTGACGGGGCTTTCGATGGGCGGATTCGGCACCTGGAGCATCGCCTTCGCTCACCCGGATCGTTGGGCAGCCATGGCCCCCATCTGTGGTGGCGGCGACCCCAAGGGAGCCGAGCGCATCAAGAACATTCCGTGCTGGTGCTTCCACGGCGAGCAGGACGCGGTGGTGAAGCCCGATCTGTCGCGGCTGATGATCGACGCACTCAAGAAGGCTGGAGCGGAACCCCGCTATACTGAATACCAGTGGGTTGCACACGATTCGTGGGACCCCGCCTACGCGACCAACCAGCTCTACACCTGGATGTTGAAGCAATCGAAGAAGTGATTTCGGGCGAGCCGAGCGAGTGGGCAAGCCTGTGGCCCGACCGCTAAACTCACTACTCGCCTTCCTTTTGTCTGGAGAAACCCTCCCATGTCGAAGTCTGTGAACCGCCGGGCGTTTATCGCCGGCACCGCTGCCGCGGGGGCCGCACTCACGCTACCCGCCGCCAGCTATTCCCGCATCAAGGCAGCCAACGAAAAACTCCGCATCGGTTTCCTGGGTGTTGGCGGCCGTTGCCAGCAGCACATTGATGTGATTACCGAGATGCAGGCAAAAGGCTTGCCCGTCGAACCCGTTGCCGTGTGCGACGTGTGGGATGGCGACTCCGAACTCGGCAACAAGAAAGGGCGCGGTCTGTTCCCCAGCGCGAAGCGCTGCGGCATCCCTGATGGCGCGGGCAAGGACCAGATCTCCAAGGATTACCGCACGATTCTCGACAACAAGAATGTGGACGTGGTGTGCATTGCCACACCCGACCACTGGCACGCGAAGATGGCCATCGATGCCATGGAACGCGGCAAAGATGTGTACATGGAAAAGCCGATGACCAAGACGATCGAAGAAGCGATCATGGTCGTCGATTCCGCAGTGAAGAACGGCCGTACCGTGACGGTGGGCGTGCAAAGCATGGCCGACCCGACCTGGCAAGCCGCCAACGAGTACATCCGGGCGGGCAAACTGGGCCACGTCTTCCAGGGGCAAACCAGCTACTTCCGCAACTACATCGGCGGCCAGTGGCGTTACTACCCGCTCAAGAAAGACATGACCCCCAAGAACATCGACTGGCGCATGTTCCTGGGCTGCGACTTCGAACTGGGCGGCCAGAAGCTTGGCCCGACACCCGAGGAAATGCCGTTCGACCGCGCCGTTTGGGCGCAGTGGCGCTGCTACTGGCCATTTGGCGGCGGCATGTTCACCGACCTGTTCGTCCACCAGACGACGCACCTGATCGCGGCGATGGGTGTCCGGTTCCCGGCCCGCGTGGTCGGCGGTGGCGGCATCTATCTCGAATACGATGGCCGCGACGTGCCCGATACCGCGACCGTGGTGGCCGACTACGACGAAGGCTGCCAGGTCATCATCTCGGCTACCATGTGTAACGACACGCAACTCGGCGAAGTGATCCGTGGCCGCCTCGGCACGATCAAGTTCACCGGTGGCGGCGACTACATGAGCGGGTTTGAAGTCTATGGCCAGAACATCGCCGGCGGCCCAGCCAAGCCGATGCAGGGCTTCGGTACCCCCATCGAGGTGTACAAAAACCCCAAGAGCGGCAACGCGACCTACGCACTGTGGGAGAACTTCCTCGAGCACGTGCGCATGAACGACAAGGTGCAACGCCGCGAAACCCTCAGCACACCAGAACTCGGCGCGGCCGCATTCGCCACGGTGAACATGGGCGTGCAGAGCTACCGTAATGGCAAGGTTCTCGCCTGGGACAAGGACAAGCGAGCGACCAAGCAAGCTGATAGCTCGTGGGCCACGCAGTGGGAAGCCCGCAGCAAGAAGCGCGGCAAGCCGAACAACATCATCGGCTGGGCGGGCGGCGACAACGGCTGCACGATCGAGGCCCCGGACTACCAGAAGCTGGAAGGTCCGTGGGTGGGTGGTAAAGACCCCGCCGGCTCGTAATCGCAATGCCCGGCGTAAACGACAACCCTGCGTAAACGA
>JBGTAO010000226.1:0-2975 GCA_041749835.1 Gemmata sp.
TCATCAGCCACCACATCATCAGGGCTCACGCCATCGGGGTTGGGGAAGCCGGTATTGATCGATCCCACGGGTGCAAGTGGCACAGTCGGAGCGGGCACGGCGGCCATGTTTCGACCGGTATGTCGAAGCATAAAGTGATAGACACTCTCGCCGATGTGAGCAACTTCCTGTGCAAAAACAACCGTCATGAATGCCCCACCAAAGGGCAGAACCAAGAACAGAAAAACAATACGCCCCAAACGACTCGCAAAGAACACGGAACTGAAGCGCTGGAGCCAGCGGAGGTAGAACTCTCCTTTGCGTGATACGCCATCCAGTGCAGTGGCCATGTTCTTATCGACTCGGAGCAACTGATCACCGCGAATCAGTTCACCCACACCGGCCAGGTCGGGCATCTTGAGCCGATTCCGCGCAATCGAATCACGGATGTCGCCAATCCGCAAATAACCGCGCTCGCAAATGCGATCCAGTAACTCTGCCACGAGTTTATCGCGGCCAACCGTCTCGACCGTATTCGTGGGCTGCAACCCTGAACGTGTCAATACATCCCGAATGATGGGTGTAAACTGATGCCGAATGTCGTGTTCGAGATGGTGGATTTGCCCCTGAAGTAATGTGTTCAGTCGTTGCTGATCATTCGCTGCCAACCCCGCTCGGAGCAACTGATTTTGTGCCTTCTTCAGGCTCATCAAGATCAAAACAGGCCGGGCACGTGGCAAGGCACGTTTGACAGGCTGCTGTCCAAAGGTTCGCAGGCTTTCAGCCAAATCGATCGCATAAACTTCTCGCGACAGATCGAGCGGAATCTTCTGCAACTCGTAAAGAAAGCGGGCAGCTCGCGGCCAGATCCCAGACGACGCCATGATCAACATTGGCTCGAGCGCGTGCCGCCACTCGTTTCGGGTTTCCGATTTCCATTCGAACACATCACCCAGGCTATCCACGAATTGCCCAAGTAAAACCCGCGCGGTTATGCGCGCCTGCTCCGCTTCCGAACCGGTGAGCGACCGCGCGACCTGTGTCCAAAGAACTGCGGCACGAACGCGATTGCCCCGTTGTTCCGCACGCTGAGCACGCTTGATCGCCCAGGTTGGTTCACCGACGTCCTCAATCGTAGGAGTGGTCGAATCGACGCTCTCTGGCTGCTCCAGTGCTCGGAGCTTTGGCAATGAATCAGCGGCTCCTGATGGTCGAGTGCGTGCTAACAGTTGTTCAATTGCGAATTCGGATTGGAAACGCGACGCAACTCCAGACGGGTCGGTTAATGAGGGGTATGTGTGGCTAATCACATGACGGTCGAACCAGTAGAGATCCAGAAAACTTGCTGCGAAGGCCTGGAACTGTGCCACACTGTCCGCTTCCGGATTCACAATGTGTTCCGCTTCCAAGACATACTGAGTCTCTTGGTGAGTCGTTGTTCCCAGGCTACCGAGTAATTCTCGACAACGTGCGGGAGTGAGTTCGTCTGCCTTCACTTTGCGATTGATTTCCCGCATCACCGCAGCCTGGAACAGGACTCGCCAGTAGATCAGGAGTTGCTCGTTTGGTGGGAGGTGCTCGATCATCCGGTCGTTTGGATCGAGAATCAGCAAATACTCCGGATGTGAATCCGCTAGCACTTCGGCAGGGAGTGTCTCGGATGCAATCAGATTCTCGCGGGACACCCAATAGGGCAATTGCGAATTGGTGGGGAGTTGTTGGCCCCAATCACTGAGGTAATGGATCACCTCATGGAGTCGTCGTTCGGATACGAGCCGGGCAGCCGGTTCCACAGCCCGAATCAGTGGTTCCAGTCTGACATCATGAGACAACGCGGCATCCTCGACAGCACGGAAACAACTCATGTGCCAAGTGGCCGGGATGGAGTGAATGACGGCAATTGAATCCGAATCACACGCTACAACCTTGGGCCAGTAACAGCATCAACACAGGCTGATATCCTATTCATGGCATGTCTATCGGGCTTTGGGTAGTGCCGAATCGCCCACTTCGCTTCTCACGCTCATGAGCCGTCCCGATTTGGCAATCGCGGAATTACGCAATAGTCAATCGGACACGTGCCACGACCACTTCGATGCTTGGTCAGCGAAAACCCGAGCCACCGACCTAACCGCAACGGAATGCAGTTTGAATTGGTACAATGTGTCGTTGACTCTTACCCGAAAGGAACTCTTCCATGCGATCAAGACTTTGCTGGGTATTCTGCTTGTTACTGATGGGCACGCTTGCCCTCGGTGCAGCAGATCCGAAAGCCACGAATGCGAAGCAATTCGCAGTGCCCTATCGCTTAACCGATACCAAGCACGTTCTGGTGCGAGCGAAAATCAACGGCAAAGGTCCGTTCAATTTGATTCTGGATACTGGTGCTCCCGCTGTCTTCATCACCAAGCCGATGGCCAAGAAAGTTGGCGTCGATGTCGATGACAAAGGGTGGGGGGTATTCGACACGTTTGAGATGGAAGGTGGCGTCAAAGTTGAAAAGGTGCGAACGCGAGTTGAAGACCTCGTGCAAATCGACGGGATGAATGGGTTAGGCCTCGCCGGCGTCGAACTGCATGGCGTGATTGGCTACAACGTGCTAGCCAATTACCGAATCGAATACGACTTCACACAGGATAAGCTCGCGTTCCAGACACTGACGGGTTTCACACCACCCGCACCCGAGCGCATCGACGCCCAGGGCGGCGACGATATCCAATCCATGGGGCCGATGATCAAGATGCTGAGCGCCATGATGGGTGCCAAGCCGAACTTCAATGTCTTACCACGCGGGTTCGTCGGAGTGGAGTTAGATGACAGCAATGGTCAGGTGGTGATCAAGAAAGTACTCACCGATAGCCCGGCGGCCGCAGCGGGTTTTCAGGCTGGGGACATTATCGAAAGCGTGAAGGCCAGCAACGTGGAATCTCGCAGTGATCTGGCCAAGGCACTCGCCAAGGTGGGTGTTGGCACCAAGCTGACATTCACTTTGAAGC
>JBGTAO010000227.1:0-3135 GCA_041749835.1 Gemmata sp.
ATCGCGGCACCAGCTTCGCCGACTGGGCCGTCACTCGTTTCGCACGCCTGGTGATTCCGCTGTTGAAGCACGTGGGGATTCCCTACGGTGCCTTTTTCGATCTGATGACCGATCGCTGCCGTCGGTTTAACGAGATGGTGCCGGATGTACCGGGTGTGCGCTATTACTCCGTTGCGGGGCAGTGCGAGCAGGCGTTGCTCGGTCTGGAGTGGGCTTTCCCCTATCACCTGGTGAATCGCGTGGAAGGCCCCAACGATGGCGTCGTTTCCATTGCGAGTGCCCGCTGGGGTGAACACTCCGATGTGTGGGTAGGCGATCATCTCAATCTGGTGAACTGGCCGAATCGGCTGGCTCTGCGGAGGGGCACGTGGCCGCAACTGGCACCTGACTATGGCCGGATTATTCGTCGCTTGTCGGCGGCCGGCTTCTCAGACGGTTCCGCACTCACCCCGTTCGCGTGAAGACCCGATCCAGCCGCTTTGCCGTGGTAACCGGTACACCCTTCGGGATTGCCAGTAGCCTCCTATCGGGTGTTCACTGCGTTCACGCGCCAATGCAACGCCCAACGACACTCATCTCGTATTGGCCACACGTTTCTCCGAACACCGCTGGTTCACATCACCGATCACTGAGGTAGCCGCAAGGGAGCGGCACTTTCCCATTCTGGAAGGGTGATCGATATGCAACGGATGTCGCGTCAGATGTTTGCCGCGGTGGTGGGAGTTCTGGCCGTGGCTGGCCTGGCTTCGGCACAGTCGGGTGCTCCCAACCCATTCCCACCCTTGAAGGGTGTGCCGGCTCCGACAGCTCCGGCTGGTCAGGTCACTCCGGCTGCGGGTGTGGTACCAGTTCGTGGCACGGGTGGCTGCACCAATTGCGGGCCGAACAGCTCCACCCACGCGAATTACTACGGTGGCTACTATACCACCGCCGTTCCGAATGCGCGGTACAGCCAGGCCAACAGTTATGGCTGTGGGAGCGCGAAGGCCGACTGCACCTTCCTGTTCGGCTCCTGCAAGTCGTTCTTCTCGCCGTGTGGCCCTTACGGCGTAGGCCTCAGTGGCGGGTGCGGCAGTGGTGGTTGTGGTGTTCACCCGTACGGCAAACCGTATGGCACCGGCTACAACGGTTGCAAGTACGATAGCTACTTGAATCACTGATCCGGGCTCAACACGGCTAGGTGAACGGATGCGTGAGCCAGTAAGCGCGACTTGTCGCCTGCTGGCTCATGGCGTTTTACCGGCCAAAGCGTTGTCGCCACCAGGTGCCAAAGTTCTCGAGCAACCACCACCGGGGTTGAACCTTTGGCCCATATGATAACCCGAACCGCTTCATGGCCAGATCCGTCACGGCCGACACTACTTCGCCCGCGTGATCACTCACCACCAACCGCTCCAGATCCAGCGCGTCGATCGTGTGCTCTTCGACCATTTTGTTGAGCATGGCGATTTGCGGAGCCCAGTAATCGGTACCCATCAGCGCCACGGGGAAGTCGAGGAGCTTGCCAGTCTGAATGAGTGTTGCCACTTCGAAGAGTTCGTCGAGCGTGCCGAAACCACCCGGGCAGACGATGAAGGCATAACTGTACTTCACCAGCATCAGCTTGCGGACAAAGAAGTATTCGAAGTCGATCCACGAATCGACATACGGGTTCGGTTTCTGCTCCTGGGGCAGCACGATATTGCATCCCAGCGAACGACCCTTCCCCTCCTTGGCACCCCGGTTCGCCGCCTCCATGATTCCCGGTCCGCCACCCGTCATGACCGTGAAGCCCGATTCCGCCAGCAACTTCCCCACTTCGCGGGCCATTGCGTAATAACGGTGTTGTTCGTTGAAGCGGGCCGAGCCGAAGACCGTCACACACGGCCCAACAAAGTGCAGTTTGCGAAATCCTCGTAGCATTTCCCAGAAGATGCGGATTGCACTCCAGAGTTCGCTGGTTCGTGGCCGCGGACCTTGCAAGAGCTTCGCTTCACCCGACGTGGCCGCCTGGGGCTCCGGAGGACAGGAGCCCGGAGGAACAGGATCGGGTATGAGGTCTGCCATGGCAAGTTGATCCTGTGCGACGCTACGGGGAATTGAACCGTGGAAGTTGAATCAGCCCCGAGGGATTCCTGCGGTACGCATCAGGTTGTCGGTAGCCTGGTAGGCTTCCTGAACCCACTCCGCGATCCGGGCCGGCTCGGGCGAATACTCGAGCTCGATACTGATGGCACCTTCAATATCGAGATTGGCGATCTCGCGCAAGTACGGCACAAAATCGACGACACCATGTCCCGGAGGCAAGTCTCCGTGGACTTTGCCATCGCAATCACTGATGTGGACATGAATGGCTTTCCCTTTCAGGTTCCGCAACTCTTCCGGGCGAGATCCGGCAAGCTGCAAATGGCTGATGTCGATATTCGCCTTGATCGCGGGGTGGTTCACATCATCGACGAAGCGAACCATGCTCGGCACATCGTTCAGCAGCGAGAGCTTGAACGGCTCGAGTTCCAGAGCGATCTTCAAATCCAAGTTTGCGGCGTAATCGCCCAGGGCCTTGAGGTATTTAACACCCGTTGCCCATTGCTCGGTTGGGGGGATCACCTGCTTTTCCCAGATGTATTCCCCCAAGACCAGCAACACGTTTTGCGCACCCAGCTCGTAGCAGAAATCGAGATACGCTTTGCAGCGATCGAAATGGAAGCGCTGGACACTGGGGTTGAAGTCGATCAAGCCGACCGCGACGCAGGCCACACTAACGATGGGTAACCCGGCCCGTTCGCACTCCATGCGGATCAGCTTGCGTTCCCGTGCGTCGGTATCCAATGGATCGGCGAAGATATCGATGCTATCAAAGCCGATCACTTTGGTTTGGCGAATACCATATGCGGTGCCCTGGCCAGCTTGGACCCATGCCGAATTGATCAGGCCAAGTTTCATGGACTCCTCCTCGAGAAACGGGGATATTAACAGATGAAGTTGCACAGAAATTGGTCGATTTTTCGCAGGTAACCCGATTGCGATCGAATCACACTGGACCAGTTGCTCAACTTTACAATACGCTGACGGAGTCGCCTGGCACTGGCACCAGTTCCCACGGACAGTCCTGATGCTGCAGCGTTTCAACGAGTTTGGTTACATCGGTGTCTTTGC
>JBGTAO010000228.1:0-4845 GCA_041749835.1 Gemmata sp.
CTCAACATTCTCCGCCAGGTCATCGACAAATAGACAGCCGTCTGCCGGGCACTCTGCATACTGCTGGGCATATTCGAAGAGCTTGGGATGGGGCTTTCGGGCTTGCGCGACATGTGATGCAACGAGATGATGGAAATGAACAAGAACATCGGAATAATCTGAGGTGTAACGCTGAAAATGGGATTCAACTGTATTTGAAGCTAATAGAAGACGATAGTGCGTGATCAGGCGTTGAATGAGATGACACACTTCATGGTTGCGTGTAAAGATATCGTTGAAGCAGTCCAGAAACTACCTGGGAGTGCAGTTGAGTTGACCGACCGAACATGCCCACGATACGAACTCCGGGGTGCTGATCAGGCCCTGTTCATACGCATCCAGGGTCGGAGTTTCGTAGATAGCCTGATACAGAGCGGTCGGTTCCAGCGGACTGTACCGTATCAACTGTTGGATCGCACGTTGATGATCGAAGAACGCCACGACGTTTCCAAAATCCCAAATGATCGTTTCTACCATTCCGCCGTTCCGTTAGGGTTTCGCGGGTAACTGAACCACGATCACATTCGATTCCGTCTTCCCCTTGATTGGGGCACACCCGAGTAGCAATCGACGACCATCGGGACTCATTGCCATCGAATGGATGGCCCCTGAATCGAGCTCGGCCCCAAAGATGCGCTCGCCATTGGCCACAGACCAGACCGCAAGATAGCTCTTACCACGCGGAGCGGGTCCGACTGTCACCAGTTGCTTTTCATCAGGGCTGAAGCTCACACTGAGAACCCACCCGGAGTGAGTGGGGGCGGGTTCGTCCGGAAAGACTGCTTTAAGCTCGGGGTTCGCAAAGTCACGTAGGACACGCCCAGTCGCAACATCCCAGAGCTTCGCAGTGCGATCACTGGAGCCTGTAACGAGGTGCTTGCCATCTTTGGTCAAGTCCATTGTCAGCACTTGGTCACGGTGCCCGGGTGGGCCAACGGGTATGTCGGCTTTGGGTATCTCTTTTTTCGCCTCATTAGGTTTCACATCCTTTTTGTCCACCGTGTCCTTTTTCGTGGCTTCTTCTTTTTTGGGCTCAGGCTGTTTCGATTCAATGGGTTTGGGAGCTGGTGCGGCTGCGAATTCTCGCACGAGGTTCCCGGTTGCGACATCCCAGATTTTGATGGTCTTATCGAAACTTGCTGTGAACAACTGCTTCTGATCCGGTGACCATAATACCGCGTAGATTGGGTGCTGAATCTGTTGGGGCGATGTTACCACGTGCGCATTGATAGTCTTCACGGCAGTCGACTTCGCAATGTCCCAAACTCGGAGCACACCATCATGGCACCCAGTGGCAAGTAATTTTCCGGATTCATCGAACGCAACACAATCGACAAGATTGGGATGGGCGATGCTCTTGACCGGGTTGGGTGAGGCGATGCGATACCGGCGGAGTTGCTGATCGCCGCCAACTCCAAGAAACTGGCCCTCCGGGGTCAACAGAACTGAAGCGAAACCACCATTGTGTGGATAGCTTTGTACGATTCTCCCGAACTCGGACTTCACGACCGGGATGGCAACGCTCCAGACCACTGCCCGTGTTTTTGTTCGACCCAGGAGCAAAGGGAGTGTGGGATGGAACGTGAGTTCCTGGATTGGTTCATCGGTGGAGAATGAGCCAATCGGCGACCCATCGTTGAGTGAGTACAGCTTTACCGAACCACTCGCGTCTGCAACGGCAATTCGTTGTTGATCGCGTGAGATTGCGGCAGCGGTGGCGTTGCCTTCTGTTGTGAAAGCACGCTCCTTCTTCCCCGTGGTGGCATTCCAGATGCTGCATTCTGCACCAGGCCCGAGCAGCAATAACCGTTGCGGATCTCCTGGATTTACGAACCCGAGTAGCCGACCCGCCAACGGAGTTGCCTGACGGACAAGAACGGGAGCAATCACGGCAACCGTCTCCTCGGGAACCGTAATGAGACTGTCATCGGTCCCCAGGAATGACGCGGCAGGAATCGAAGCAAGTTGCGGAACGAACTGAAAGACCGTTCCATCTTTCACGGCAATCAGTGCCGCGAGATTATCCGCGCGCCCCACAAGTAATCGCGATTGATCCGCTGAAATGCTGACACTTCTCACTTCGGTCGGCTGGGTGTGTTTCGCAAATTGTTTGCCATCGGCCAGGGTCCAGAGTAGCACATCGTTCGCACACCCGGCAGCCAGGAGTTCGCCATTCGTGCTCAACGCCATGCAGGTCACGGCATTCGGCAGTGGTCCGAACTCTTTCACGGGTTTCTCGGCTTTGGCGAGATCCCAGACTCGAATGAACTTGTCGGCTCCAGCTGTAATCAGTTGGCCCGATTTCGGATGAACGACGAGCGCGTGAACTTTGCCCTGATGTGCCGAGATCGTGTACTGAATCGCTTGTTCATTACTGTGCTTTGGATCAAACGGGAGCTTCCACCCGACGACGGTACCATCGACCCCTGCGCTGTACAGCAGGGGCTGCTGGGGATGGAATTGAAGCGAAGTCACCTCCCCTGCTGGTGCAGTGCGTTCGCCGACTAACTGCCCGTTCTTGTCCCACCACGTGATCAGGCCTTTCGCATCGGCGGCCACGGTCACGGCTTGATCCGGCGCGAGCACCACGAGCGCTGGAACCGATTTCGCACCGATACACGTGGTCTTCACTTTTTGATCGGCGATCGTGGTAACGAACACTTTCTTGTCTCCAGTGGCATACGCTACCGCGTTGCCATCGTGACTCCGAACCAGTGCCGTGATGGGTTTGTTGGTTTTCGGGAGCGAGCGTACTCCTGGTGGGGTCGGTACCCAGCTTCGAAGAACATCGTCTGAACTGGAGGTGTAGACTGCTGAACCTGCGGCCAACCCGGTGAAAACGTAGTCGCTCATCGAGCTGTTCGTGATCGGCTTACTTTTCTCATCCCAATAGCGCAGTGTCTTGTCAGTACCTGTCGTGACCCACGTCTTACCCGCATGGCCGATGAACTGTATTTCCCCTGAGTGCCCTTTGAGCGATAGCGGTTCTTTCTGCTCTCCTTTTGGAAAGATCACGACAGTACCATCGCATTGCCCCACCGCGAGTGTTTTGCCGTCGTTGGCCAGCGAGAGACGGGTACCTTCCGATGACAGCGGCGTGCTTGCGATCGGTGACCCAACGGGTACCTCCCAAATCCGGGCGGTATTATCGGAGCCGCCCGTTGCCAGTTGATCCCCCAATGGAGAAAACCGAACGGCCAGTATCGGCGCGGTGTGCCCTTGGGGTCCTGCGAAGTGTGTCAGTTCCGTGTTGGTTTGCAAATTCCAAAGCTTCACGGTGCGGTCGAAACCAGCCGATGCTCCAATCGTGCCGTCTGGATTGATTGCCACACTCTCGACAGTGTCCGTGTGGCCCTTCAGTACCGCGAGAATCTTGGGATTGGATGTGCCAACCTGACTCTGGGAGACGTTGAGTAACGAGCCCAACAACGCGAATGTGGCGAGAAGGTAGGATGGTCGCATGAGTTGCTCGGAAGAGGGACGCGGGAGCGTCGCGGAAACACGACGACAGGGCAGAGGGCGGCTTGAAGTGGTAGTGTCGCAGGAATTCTTGAGAATGGCAACGAAACTACAGGCCATCTTGAAGTGAAACAAGGGAGCTGGAGTAAGAACCCGGGCAACGACTCTCTTCTTTGGAAGCGCCCGGCCTCATCCAAGGAGGCCGAGCAAGAACGTGGTGACTCTACGGGATCACTTCAATTTACTTGTACTCGGGTCGCCCGTCGACGGAGCAGTGCAGCCGGTGCCAGCATGAGCGCCACAACAATGGTCGCGGGTGCAGGTGTCGGAACGATGTCGCCGTTATCGTTGACGATGTATCCGTCTTCTAGTTCGAAGACCTGATCCTGACGTGTGCCGTTCACCATCGCTGCGAGGTTGGCCAATCCGGATAGCCAACTGCTGGAGTTAAGATAGGAATTATAGAACATCAACTGGGAGCCGCTGAGCGATGGGTTGTAATCTTCATTCAACAGATGCCAGATGGCTTGTTGGAAGGCCGCGCTCTCATTGGGAGTATCAACTGACGAGCGATACTGTGCCCACATGGATGCAATCGCTGCGGCGGTAGCCGGCAACATGGGCTGGCCCGGCGTTGGTGCATTGCCAAGGCTCGTGAAGTGGTAGTCGTTGTATGTTTGGCCACCACTAATGAACTGATCCTTCTCCAGGCAGAATGTTATGAAATGGTTTGCGAATGTTGATCCATTTGCAAACGGTGTGTACAGCAGCCCAGTATACGTTGTGGCTCCTGTGTTCCAGTTGTATTGCCCAGCTGAGCCACTGCCGGGATTCACACCTTCAAATGTCACCGTAATCGGGCTCGCCTGGACTGTAGGGGCCGAGGCCATAAGGCCAAATGTCATGCAGAGAGCACGAACTGCGTTCTGAGTAGACCCAAACATGTTGCAACCTCTTGGGCGTTATTGCTGCCAACAGAGTTCATTCCCACGGGAACTTTGTTGTCGAGCGCGAGGGGGCTACCCTGTAAACGCGAGGTGCAATACAACCGGGCACGATTTGCAAAGCGATAACTGTTGTATTTCGGAATACCAGAATCTGAAGCAACGTTTCTGTACAGTGTTGACAGTCGTGTTTCATTCTTGAATCACGAGCAACGCGAGCTGCCAGCGAATGACTGGAATCGTCAAAAGCGGCCTGCCCCGTGACGGGTGAGCGTCTTTAGTGTCGGTGGGAATCAGGCGGCAAGGGTGCCCCAGTAGGCGTCCCACTGGCATTTCTCGCTGCGGAACAAGGCGCGGAGGTGGCAAACCGCATCCGCGCCCGTTTCACCCCAACGCATCCCAC
>JBGTAO010000229.1:0-7729 GCA_041749835.1 Gemmata sp.
CTCGCTCGCGGAACCCCGCTTCCCCTTCCGTGGCGAAGATCGCGGCGATGGTTTGCTGCGCGGACGTTTCGATCTGTTGGTCGGCATCGGCGAACGCCCAGCCGAGGTGTTGAGCCAGCAGCGGACCGATGGTGGTTTTCCCGCTTCCCCGGTAGCCGATCAGTATGATCCGTTGCGGTCTGGTGGCCATGCGTTTGAAACCACTGCAGTGATCGCTTCCGATTCATGCCCAGCGCCAAGTCGCGCACTCGGCCACTCACTTATCGCTACCCGGAGCAGGTTCGGGGTGCTCGGGCTTGCCGTCATCCGCGGCATCGAGATTGAACGATTTCGTCAGTGGCGAGAGTGCCTTGCGCATAATGTCGCGCATCAAGTCGAGTTCGGGTGTCTGACCGGTGAAGAGCTCGATCTGCCGGGCGGCCTGCCGTACGAACATATCGACGCCGGTAATGGTCTGACAGCCGCGGGCTTTTGCCTCACGGATCAAGAGCGTGGTTTCCGGCGTATAGATCGTGTCGAAGACGATGGCTCCCGGCTTCAGAATGCTGAAGTGACAGGGCGATTCGTTCACGTTGGGGTGCATTCCCACCGGCGTGCAGTTCACGAGCACATCGAAGTTCACACTGTGGCGCGCATGCCAGTCGACCGCCTTGCACTTCACCTCTTCGGCCAGTCGCTGCGCCCGTTCGTAGGTCCGCCCCGTGATGGTGAGCTGCGACCCTTCGCGGTGCAACCCGAACGCCACGGCTCGCGCGACCCCGCCCGCCCCCAGCAACAGCACCGAGAGCTGACCCAATTGCGTGACGGGGCCACCCTTGGCTCGCTCGGTCAGATGGTTCTTGAGCGAATCGATCGCTGCCATGTAATCGGTATTGGCGGCGCTGAACTTGCCATCGGGCAAGCGGACGAGCGTGTTGGCCGCGCCCGTTACCTCGACCTGCAACTCTTTCTCACGAGCCAGTTGTGCTGCGGCCTCTTTGTGCGGAATCGTCACGCTATAACCTCTGACCGGAATCGAATCGTAAGCCGCGATCGCCTGAGGGAACAGCGGTCGTGGCACCCGAAAGGGGAGGTAGAGCGCGTTAACACCCAACTTCCTGTAAAGGTGGTTGTGCAGCAGCGGGCTAAAACTGTGCCCAACCGGATCGCCCACCACGCCAAAGATCCGTGTCTCCGGGTTGATGGTGCCAACTGGGTAGGTGGTTCGGAATTCGTCCAGGCTCGGAAGCCCGGGGGCGATCCCGCGTTCCTTGTTGAACGCCGCATAGATCCAGGGCGCACCATACTTCAGCGCCAGGAACCGGCTGGCCTGGCCGATATCGCCCATGCAGAATGCGACCGTGGGTCGCGGAGCCGCCTGCTGGAGTTGGAGCACCCGCATCATGTCTTCGGGCGTTTGCGCCAGGACCGCGAGCTTGTAGACATCGCCATCCTGTTTCAGCATCTGCGCGTAAATCTCGTCGAGATTCTCGGGCGTCTCGTTCAAGTTGTGATAGCTGATGATCCGCTTGACCTTGCCAAAGCGCGGAATGCTCGTGGCGATATCGGTTTCGAGATCGACCCACTCGAAGACACCGGAAACGATCGCTTGCCGCAGGATCACCTGCCGCTCGGTCTCGGTGCCCGGGAAGCGACCACTATCGGCCGGGCGGCGGAGCGTGGCCACCCACTCGCACTTCTTGTCGGGGGCCAACCGCTTGAAGTCGATGGCCTTGGCAAGAAAATCGAGCCGCAGTTCGATGAACTGGGCTCCACGCTTGCACGCTTCCTGGAGTTCGGCGACCACCATCTTGTGGCGGGTTCGACCGATGACCACCAACACCCGCTCCAGCGACATGACCGCCCCTCGAATTGCTTCCGATCGCGAACGCTCATCAGTGTAACATCACCCTGGCAAAAGAGACAGGGGGCCGAAGCCCCCTGTCTCTTTTGGTGAGCGCCACCCGGCGATTCACCGCGTTATACCTTGCTGGCTTCCTTGTACATCACGTGCCGCCGCACGATCGGGTCGAACTTCCGCAATTGAATGCGTTCCTTGCTATTGTTCTTGTTCTTTTGCGAGAAATAGCAGTGATCGCTCGCCTCGCTCTTGAGCTTGATCGTGTGGCGTGCTTCCTTTCCCTTGGCCATGGCAAACCCCTTGATTTCGTGTGCTGGTGTGTGCGCACGCCGGCCAGTCGGAGCCGACGAAAGCTATTACTATAGCGATCCACCGCAAACCTGGGGAGAGCGCCCGGGAAGAACTTCTACCCTTCACTGGCCCCGCGGCTTTTCCGCTTTCGCAACTCGTCTAACCGCGCCTTGATCTTCGCTTCGTGGCCGCGGTCGGTCGGCTGATAGTACTCGACATCGGCCGGGATGTATTCCTGATCCACCCAGCCATCCGCGAAGTTGTGGGCATACTGGTAGCCGGTGCCATGGCCGAACTGCTTGGCACCCGAGTAATGAGAATCCTTCAGGTGCTTGGGCACCGGCAGGGTGCGCCCTTCCTTCACATCTTTCGCTGCGGCACCAATGGCAACCGTGCAGGCGTTCGACTTCGGAGCGGTCGCCAGATAGCAAACGGCGTGCGACAGATTCAACTGGCATTCGGGCAACCCAACTCGTTCCACGGCATCCCAGGCCGCATTCGCCAGCACCAGCGCAAATGGGTCGGCGTTGCCCACATCCTCGGACGCGAAGATGACCAATCGGCGTGCGACGAAGCGTGGGTCTTCACCGCTCTCCAGCATGCGTGCCAGCCAGTACACGGCCGCATCAGGGTCGCTTCCCCGCAGACTCTTGATGAAGGCACTGGCCAGGTCGTAGTGCGAATCGCCGGTGGCATCGAACTCCAGCACCTTGCGTTGAATCGAATCCTGAGCGAGCGCCCGGTCGAACACGATCTTCGCCTGCCCGGTCGCTGCCGCGGGTGGGCTCGCACCCTGGTTCTCGGGGGCCAATGCCGACTTGATGCCGATCTCCAGCGCGGTCAGTGCTCGCCGGGCATCGCCATCGCACACCTCGGCCAGGAACGCCAAGGCGTCTTCAGTCACATCGATTGCGAGCTTGCCGTAGCCGCGGTCCGGGTCGGCCACCGCTCGCTGAATGAGTGTGCGGATGTGTTCACGGGCCAGCGGTTCGAAGCTGAAGATCTGGCTGCGCGAAAGGAGTGGTGTGTTGATCGCAAAGAACGGATTCTGGGTGGTCGCCCCGATGAGGATCACCACGCCTTCTTCGACATCGGGCAACAGCACATCCTGTTGAGCACGGTTGAAACGATGGATTTCGTCGAGAAACAGGATCGTGCGCTCGCCCAGGTCTTCGAGGTGCTGCCGGGCCTCGGCCAGGAGTTCCCGGACATCCTTGATACCCGCCGTCACTGCGTTGAGTGGCTTGAAGCGACTCCGCGTGTGGTGGGCGATCACATGTGCGAGCGCCGTCTTTCCGCAACCGGGCGGACCATAGAAGATGAGCGAGTTGAGCCGATCGGCGAGCAACATGCGACGAAGTAGCTTGCCCGGACCCAGGAAGTGTTCCTGCCCGACAAAGTCGTCGAGGCTTCGCGGTCGCATGCGGGCGGCTAGCGGGCGAGCCAGCGCCCGGTTCTGCTCCCGCACGCTGTCGAAGAGATCCACGGTTCACCCCGGGTTGGAACGGACAACGCACCATCCAGCAGAATGACGGGATCAACGCAGGGCCGCAACCCCGGTTGATCCCGTCTTGGCGGTCGTCTGTTGGCCGCGGTGGCCTTACTTCTTTTCGGGGGGCAGCAACTCCACAAGTTCAACCGATCGCACCCACAGCGAGTTCCCTTCACCAACGGAAGTGTTGTCGATCGTCATGCGCACCTCGACCCTGCTCTCGGTGCTCGGCCTCACGAACGAGGCCGCGGCCGACTTCCATTGCCCCGCCGTGTTGGGTAAATCGACACTCCCAATCCCCTCGTACCCCGGGGTGACTTGCACGTTGACGTTGCCAACCCCATCGTTCTTCGTGAGATACGAGACCTTGACCCGATACACCTTGCCAGGTTGCAGTGGCAACTTCATTTCCCCTTCAAGCTGAAAGAAGAACTGGCCCGACATCTCGTCGTTGAGGTTGGTGATCGCGAGCGCGGGCTCTCCTTCGATCTTCTCACAGCGGAACTCAGCAATTGCCCGCTCCTTCCAGGCCTGGCAGCCAATACCGATCGGCAGTTGTTCCGGATCACCGGACGTTCGGTTGAATTGCTCCTTCACCTGGCGGAACGTGGGAATCTTGGCAAGATCGAGCTTGTAAGCCACCGGCCCTTCCGCCCAATTCGTGTGGTCGATTCCGGGGGTTGTCGGGGCTCTCGGGGCGGGGCTCGGCGCTGGTGATGGGGCTCCCTTTCCAATCAGGAGCACTTCGACCGATCGAACGTAGAGGGTATTGCCTGAACCCGTTTCGGTCACGTCGACCACACAGCGTAATGGCTTCTCTCCGCGGGTTGTCTCGATATCGACGGTCTTCCACTCTCCGTTCGAGTTGGTCAAATCGGCTTGTTGCAGCACAGCCCAGTCGCCGAAGCTCTGGATATAGGCATTGCCGCGACCCTGACCCGCGGTGCGGTAGGTCACGCGGAGCCGGAGCCGTTGCCCGGGATCGAGTCGTGCCCCGATGCCTTGCGCGGATTCCAGCTCGATCCCGATTTGAGCGGATTTGATCTCGTTGAGGTTGGTATACCCAATCGCTTTCACGCCATCGATTGGTCCGCACATCCACTCGCTTTGGGTCTCCTTCTTGTAACCGCCAAAGTAGACACCTGGAAGCCGCGGATCATTGTCGCCGCTCGATTTCTCCATGCCCAGCTTGGCGTTCTTGAACGCCGGGAGATCGCTGGCATCGAGCCGGAACAGAACGCGATCACCGGTTGTCCGTGAAACCTCGAGCACCGACACCGAGCGGAAGCGAATAGCCGAGTTCGGGCTGGTATCGGCATTATGGAACTCGAAGAACCCCCGCGTGGCTCCCTTCAGATCGACTTCCAACTCCTCGGTGCGCCAGGTGGCTCCGGTCACAGGTGGGCGAATGATGTCCCAGGCACCGCGATTATCGGCTGGCTTGAACCGTACGGTGAACCGGCCATCTCGCACGGGTGCGCTGTACTCGAAGCGGAGCCGACACACACCTGTGGAGCACTCGAACTCCGGCATGAACAGCATCGCGCTGCCGGGCCCGGCTACGTTTCGGAACCCCAGAGCGGGCTTGCCGCTCGATTCGTCCGCGAAGAACTCCATCTGCGAATCTTTGTTCCACACCTGCGAACGCCAGCCCGTCGGTGCGACACCAATGCCACTTTGAGCAATCTGCCGGTAGGTGGTTTGCTGTGCGTCCAGGGGATCGACCGAAAGGCCAGAGTGAATCACAAACGGCTTTTGCCGCGCAAACTCGGTCTGATACAGCACACGCTCGGGATCGTCTCCGGGTTTCTGTACGGAAGCGTTCGGATTGCCCTGCGCGGGTCCGGGAGACTTCTCCTGCGCTTCTCGCGATCGGGGATCGGCCAGGGTCTGTTGCGTGGTTGCCGTTTTACCGCCAAAGGCCAGCCAGCCTGCGATCACCGTGGCCACGAAGACCGCACCACCGAGCAAGGCGTACAATTTGTTGCGCTTCTGCTTGGCTCGCTTCTCTTTCCGGACGACCCGTCGGCGTTCGCGGGTGGTCATCGACGCCGTCATCGCGCCGGTTTCATTGCTGGCATCCGAGGGATCAACATTCGCGGAATCCGGTCCGTCTTCGTCTCGCTGCCGTTTCGGTTTGAGTCGCCGGGAATTGCTATGCCCCACATCGGCCAGCGCGGCCTGAAGGTTCGCACCTTGGGCCAGGCTCGTACGGGAAAGCCCGGCGAGAATGCGCGAGCTGTTGTTCATCCACGGTGCAAGTGCGGCAATCACCTCGACTGGCGACTGATAGCGATCGGCCGGTTTCTTCGCCAGCATCTTCGCAACCACCGCCGAGAGCCCCTTGGGCAACGTTTGGTCCATCGCTGTAATGCGTGGCGCGCTGCGCAGTTGGTGCTGCAACAATTTCTGCGTTGTGTTCCCTTCGAACGGAGGCTTCCCGATGATCAAGGCGAAGAAGGTGGCTCCTAGCGAGTAGATATCGGCCCGGATATCCACCGTGGGTTGGTTCAATGCCTGTTCGGGCGCGATGTAATCCGCCGTGCCGACCACGGCTCCGTGATCCAGTTTCTCGGTGAGTTTGTCCTGCGAACTGGCCGATCGGGCCAGCCCCATATCGAGAATCTTGATCGTACCGCTCTTGTCGAGAATCAGGTTCCCCGGCTTGATGTCGCGGTGGACGAAGCCTTTCTCGTGGGCATGTTGCAAGCCCGCCGCAGCCTGGGCAATATGTTCCGCCGCATTGGGGTAGGGAATCGCGCCTTCGCGGTCGAGCATCTGCTGGAGCGTATCCCCTTGCACATACTCCATGATGAGGAACGGCACATCCTGGTGCCGCGACACATCGAAGATGCGGACGATGTTCGGGTGATCGAGCGCGGCAACCGAGCGGGCCTCGCGCAGGAAGCGCTCCAGCGCCAGCTTCTGGTCCTCGTTCTTCCCGGGCACCAAGATCTTCATTGCGACCTTGCGGTGCAACTCCTTGTGCTCGGCCAGGTAGACCGCGCCCATGCCACCCCGACCCAGCATGTCGAGGATCACATAGCCACCGATGCAGAAGCCACGGTGCCGACCGGCCAGCAGTTGCTGTGCCTGAAAGCGCGTGACGAAGCCTTGCTCGATGAGCATGGCCGCGGCTCTGGGTGGTTCACTCGGTAACGAAAGCTCGGAGATGCTGCCGAGTTTCTCGGGTGATACCAGGCCACTCTTGTTGAGCAGATTGATGAGTTCGAGCGACGAAGCAGGGGCGGCTGCCATAGCCGGAGTCCACCCTATATCCAGAGATTAGAAACTGATGTGGGATGTCCGCCAAAGCTAGCATAGACCACAAATCCGCGCCGTGACGGATTCTGAGGCGCGACACGAACTCGCCCAACGAGCTTCCGCTAACTCCAAATGAGTTGATACCTTACCTCCATGTCACACTTCGTTTCGCATCTGGAAGCCGCGATCGACGGAACACGAATTCCGTTTGGGACGCTGGCCAACACCCACGATGGCCGCCCCATTTGGGTTCGCTATCACCTCGATCGAATCCGCGCGAGCGTGCGACCTCAGGATCTCGCCACGCGGCAGCCGAGCTTATGGCGATACCGCGAACTTCTGCCGCTACCAAAAGACGTGCAACCCGTAACCCTCGGCGAAGGGATGACGCCGCTGTTGCACTGCCGCCGGTTGGGCCAGCAACTCGGCCTGAACCAACTTTTCGTGAAGGATGAATCGCAACTCCCGACCGGCAGCTTCAAGAGCCGTGGGATGACGGCGGCGATCAGCCTGGCGAAGTGGCTGGGCGTCAAGCGTGTGGCGCTTCCCACAGCCGGGAACGCGGGTGGTGCGGCAGCGGCCTACGCCGCACGCGCGGGACTGGAGTGCTTTGTCTTCATGCCGCACGACACCCCGGTCGTAAACCAGTTCGAGCCGAACCTTTACGGTGCCCGAGCCTTCCGCGTCAACGGGTTGATCAACGACTGCGGCAAGATCGTCAAGGACGGGGCCGAACGGATGGGATGGTTCGATCTCTCCACCCTGAAGGAACCCTACCGCATCGAAGGCAAGAAGACGATGGGGCTGGAACTCGCGGAGCAATTCAACTGGGAACTGCCCGA
>JBGTAO010000230.1:0-8869 GCA_041749835.1 Gemmata sp.
GTGGGATGCGTTGGGGTGAAACGGGCGCGGATGCGGTTTGCCACCTCCGCGCCTTGTTCCGCAGCGAGAAATGCCAGTGGGACGCCTACTGGGGCACCCTTGCCGCCTGATTCCCACCGACACTAAAGACGCTCACCCGAAGTAAAGTATTCTCATGAATTGGCGCGGCGATTACATCATTGTCGGGCAGGGATTGGCCGGGACAACGCTGGCGTGGCAACTGCTGCGACGGGAGCAACGCGTACTCGTAGTGGATCGCCCCAGTGCAAATTCCGCTTCCCGAATGGCCGCGGGGCTCGTCACTCCTGTGACTGGGAAGCGACTTGCAAAATCGTGGCGATGGGATGAATTATACCCGTTTGCCAGGGCGTTTTATCGAGAGATCGAAGCCACGACCGGCGCAACGTTTTTCCACGCCAAGCCCGCCATCCGCATTCTTGCCGATGCTGCGGAACGAGAAGAATACTTACGGCGGCGAGAGGGGGTGCTCCAGGGATTGGTGCAACCGCTCCGCGAAGCGTTGCCCGCGGGCTTCCACGCTCCGCAGGGTGCCTTCGAACTTGCCACGGCGGCGCGACTCGATGTACCCGGTTACCTGGATGCTTCCCAGGCTCGTTTTCGTGCGGTGGGGAGTTACTACTCGGGCTCGCTCGACTGGCAATGCGACGTAGAGTTCTCCGCGGATGGTGTCCGCCTACCCCGGTACGGCTTCCAGGCACAAAGGCTGGTTCTCTGTTGCGGCTTCGCTGGGGATCGCGATCCCTGGTTCAGTGGCATCCGCTTCAATGCTGCGAAAGGCGAACTTCTGACGATCCGGATACCGGGCTTCCACCATGATCGTGTCACCCACCATGGTGTCTGGTTGGCACCACTCCAAGCGGAAACGTATTTGCTGGGCGCGACCTATAGCTGGGAACCGTTTACAGAGGGGACTACGCTCACCGGGCGGTGCGAACTGGAATCGCGTTTGCGAAAGTTCCTCCAGCGGCCGTACACGGTGGTGGACCATCGTGCTGCGATCCGCCCCGTGATCGATGCAGGGTTCCCGGCACTGGGGCGACACCCCGCGATCCCCCAACTGGCGTACTTCAATGGTCTTGGTTCGAAAGGGTCGCTGCTCGCGCCGTACTTCGCTGCTCAACTGGCCGATTTGCTCGGTACAGGCCAAGAGCCCGAGCCGAAGGTGGATGTGCGGCGGTTCTTGCCATCCTGATTCCCGGATCGCAACAACATTAGCACATTCACCACGCGGCTGTTACTCTCGGGACAAGAGCACTCGTGTCGCACCGTTCCAGGAGAACCCGTATGCCTGCTACCCGTCGGCAGTTTCTGGCCGCATCGGCTGTTGTCGCTACGAATTCGCCGCATCTCTTCGCTGCAGGCAACGACCTCATTCGGATTGGGCTCATCGGCTGCGGCGACCGCGGTACAGGTGCTGCGGTCAATGCACTGGGAGCCGATCCGAACGTCAAGTTGGTGGCGATGGGAGACGCATTTGAAGATCGGCTGAAAAGTAGCCTGGCGAATCTGCTGGCGAAGAAGGAGCTCGGCCCGAAGGTCGATGTGAAGCCCGAAGCCCAGTTCGTTGGGTTCGATGCGTACCAGGCGGTGATCGAACGCTCCGATGTGGTACTACTCTGTACGCCACCGCAGTTTCGTCCACTCCATCTTCAGGCAGCGATTGCTGCGGGTAAGCATGTCTTTGCAGAAAAACCCTGTGCGGTCGATGCACCGGGGGTGCGCTCTGTACTCGCGAGTTGTGAGCAAGCACGCAAAAAGAACTTGTCGGTCGTCTCGGGGCTGTGCTTGCGTTACGACAACGGCTTTCGTGAGGCTGTTCGTCGAATTCATGACGGAGCCGTTGGGAAAGTTGTGACGATTCTCGCGAATGATTATCGCGGCGGCCGCTGGGACAAACCGCGGCTACCGGGTTGGAGCGACATGACTTACCAGATGCGCAACTGGTACAACTTCACCTGGCTTTCGGGTGATTTCAACGTGGAGCAACACGTTCACTTCCTGGACGTCTGCGCCTGGCTCATGAAGGAACGCTACCCGACTCGCGCCGTGGGGATGGGCGGGCGAGCCGTGCTCACAGGCACGCAGTACGGCAACATCTATGATCACTTTTCTGTTGTTTACGAGTACGACGATGGCAGCCGGATCATCAGCAGTTGTCGCCAGCAACCGCGTTGCAAGAACGATATGAGCGTTCAAGCGCTGGGGGCAAAAGGGCGAGCGCTCCTTTCCGAGAAGGAAGGGGGCATGTGGATCAAGGGTGATCAGAACTGGTCGTTTGATGGTCCCGCTAACCAGATGTACCAGAGCGAGCACGATGAACTGTTCGCGAGTATTCGGCGCGGGAAGCCGATCAACAATGGCGACTATATGGCGAATAGCACGCTACTGGCGATTATGGGCCGCATGGCCGCCTACACGGGGCAGGAAGTGACCTGGAAGATGGCGCAGGGCTCGCAAGAACGCCTAAGCCCCGATCGGTGGGATTGGGATGCCAAACTGCCCGAAGCACCGGTGGCTACCCCGGGTGTGACGAAGTTCCTCTGATACTCCGGTCTGGCACATCTGCTTGGGGCCCTTCGGCCAACCCCGATTGCGAACAGGTTGGCCGGCTCACTTCTTGGGCAGCGGCCACACAACACGGCCCGGGGTGGTGGTGCGGATGCTGTAGAGCGTTCCACCCCCCGTAATGTAAAGCGTCTTCAGATCCTCGCCACCGAAGGCACAATTGGTGACCTCGTCGGTTGGCACACCCGTGAACGCGAGCAACTTGCCGCTCTCAGGGTCAATGACATAGATGCCGCCCTTCACTTTGTCATCGGGTTCGGCTGGTAGGTTCGCTTTGTTGAGCCCCGCGGCCACATAGAGCCGGCCATTCTGGTCTTGCGTGATCCCGTCCGGTCCGCGGCCTTTGCCCCAATCGTACAGGAGTTTCTGGCTCTTCGGATCTACGGTACCATCGGCCTTCAGGTCGAACCGCCAGAGCTTACGTGCTCCGGTGAGCACATCATTGTTGTTGTCGGCCACGAATAGGTACTTGTCGTCGGCGGAAACGAGGACACCGTTGGCGCGGTCGACCTCACGGCCAATGATGCGGTGAACCTTGCCGTCGGGGTCGATTCGGTAGACGCCCTCAATGGTTTTCCCCGCGGCATCTGTTTGCTGCATGTCGTCGCGCGGACCATAGCGAGGGTCCGAGAAGTAGATGCGATTCTTTGAGTCGATTGTGAGGTCGTTGGGCGTGTTGTACCTCTTGCCAGAAAAGTTGTCAGTGAGCACTGTCCGCTTACCCGCGCGATTGATGCGGCTCACAGAACGTGATCCGGGTTCGCATGCCACGATCTGGCCGTCGCGGTCGAAGAGGAGGCCGTTGGTGCCCGCCTTTTCGCGGAAGATCGTTTTGGTGCCGTCGGGCTGGAGTTGGTGAATCCCCTTTTCACCGCTTGTGAGCACGCCGAGCTTCGGGTCCCACGCTGGCCCCTCGCCCCCGGCCCCCTCCGCCGAGAGGAGCTTCAACTTTGCGCCAGGCTCGAAGATTGGCTCAGCGTCTTTCGCATCATCGATGCGCACTAATCCGAGGTCGCGAAGGAGGTTTTGTTCTGTTGTGAGTGTAACGGTGCCGGGCTCGCGGCCGATGACATCACGCAAGGCCGGTGCATAAGCCGCCTGAAGTTCTTCCCGATTTAACGGCACGCCTTGGGGAGAAACACCACCCACGATGTAGACCTTTTGCCATCCAATCCCACTGATGAGAGCCGCAAGATGGCCTACATCCCCAATCTCACGTAGGAATCCCGGAGCAATGGTGCCCAGCCGCTGATTGGTGTACGGTTGGTCTGTGACAAAGGTAGCAATGGTATTCACGGCAGCGACCCGCCGAACAATGAACGATTCGTGCGCTGCGACACCCAAGGCCACAAGACCGGCTGGCCCATCACCAATCACGATCAACGGATTGTGCCTGGAAAACGAATCGACCCAGGCTCGCCAGGCAACCACGCGGGCATCTGTAATCCATTGGCCCAGCAACGGTGCACCGAGCCAAAGGCCCCATTCGGCGGAATTATGATCGGGACAGCGCCCAATCCGATCGTGATCAATGGCCAGTGATCCGGTTCCGCGTAAATCGGTTGTGACAATTCTTGCACCCGTGGCCTTGATCGCGGCATAGAGCGGGCTCTTGCGAGCGGCCGCCGCACCATCGAGGTTCAGCAACAAGACTGTCGGCTGATTTTTGCCAGATGCCAAATCCACAAACACGGGAAGTTCGAGGCCCGACGGGTACTTCACTGTGAAGTGTTCCTGGTTCCGTTCGGGCTCCGATTGCAGTTGCACGGCTGGCATCTCGTTCATGATGCCAGGAGCTTTTGTCAGTATTTCGAACGCTCGCCTCGCGTTCTCCCGTCGCCGATGATACTCCTGGTGGGTCTGAGGTTCGGGTCGGGTGGACTGGAGTTTCTTGCCTTCCTGTGCGGCGAACCGTGGAATGGTCATGAAATCTTTGGGTCGCGTGTCGCCTGGGTAGCAGCGCAAATCTTCGGGTTTCTCGGTGGTGAAGCGCGGTTCCGGGATCGGACTCCCATCACCCGCACCTTTGAGATGCAGCGTCATGAAACCGTACATGGCCTCGCGCATCGCCTTACTGTAGTCGTGTGGTCCCTCAAAGATGGCGTGTTGCAGGTTGTTGGGCTTCCTACGCACTTTGAAGATGGCTGCGGTGAGCGCCAACGACTTTTTCGCTTCGCCCACCGAGAACTGAATGGCGTCCTGGGTCGCGTTCATCACGAGGAGTGCCCGCGGGGCGACGAGCGCCAGTACCGCCCACTCTTCGGTGAATTGCAACGCCCCCGGCACAACTTCACACAGGCAGCACGCTTGCCCCAGATAGGCCTGGTAGTTGCCAACTGAGCAAACCGGGACAACACACTTGAAGCGTTTGTCCCAGGCTCCGGCATACATGGTTTGGTTACCACCGCCGCTCGCCCCGGTGATACCGATCTTGTCGCCGTCCACCTCTGGGCGAGTCTGGAGGTAATCGACCGCTCGCGTGTTCTCGTACACCTGGAGACCAGAAAGCGGTGTACCCAGCGGGAGCAACGTAGCAGCAGTCATCTCGCCGTGGTATTCCCCCAAAGCCGTACCGATACCGCGTTCGCCCGCACCGAAGGCATCCACGCACAGCACCACGAAACCGAGCTTGGCCGCACCGATGCAGCGAGATTGCACCACCGGATCCTGCTTCGCTCCCTTCCAGTGGCCATGCACCATGAGAATCGCTGGTGCTTTCTGTTTCTTCGCGGTGTCGGGGATGTAAAGGTTCGTGGTCATCCGGACACCGGGGCGGGTCTGAATCGTGATCCGTTCGACGGAATACCCGTCCCGCTTCAGTGGCTCCCCGTGCTGCTGAGGATCAAGATCGCATGGCACTTTGGGAAAGCAAGCCAGGCCACCCCAGGCTTCGAACAGTTGCCCGCGCAGTTTGTCGGTTTGTTTGTCCCATTCGGCCACCGTGGTAGGTGCCTTGTCGTTCGTACGCAGTTTGGCCGCCTGTTGGCGAATGAACTCCAGGTACTGTTTGCCTGGTGACACCTCATCCGCTGCTTGCGCACTGGGTGGCGTGAGGAGTATGGCTAGTATCACGAGACGCAACATGGGTCACCAGGGAGAATGACAAGGGTGGCTGGGTGTAGTGTGACCCAGTTGCGAAGCGGGTTCAACACTGTTCTTGTGAGTGGCATGGCAGGGGTTTGTGTTCTAAGTTTCAGACGGAGATGAATCTGCCGGCCCGACGGGAATTCTGCGAATGGCCCGCCTGCTTCGACCTGAAACGCTGTTCTTCCTCGCCCTCTGGCTCATTCTGCTGCTCGCATTTCGTGAGCGTGGCTTCTACGATCCCGGTTCCCTCTGGCACGTCAAAGTCGGCGAAATCATCCTGACCGAAGGAATTCCCCAGACCGACCCGTTCAGCTATACCTTCGCCACACAACGCTGGGTGCCCCAGCAATGGGGAGCGGAAGTGTTGATGGCACTGGGGCATCGCCTGGGTGGTTTGGACACGATGCTATTGGGCTTCGCGACCGGTTTGACCTTGCTCTACACGCTGATCTTTCGCCGTTGCCTGCAATCGGGGATGGGCTGGCCCTTGGCGAGCCTCATCGTCGGTGGGTGCCTCTTTGTGGGTGCGTTCCATTACTTTGTACGGCCGCACATGTTCACCATTGCGCTGCTGGGCTGGACGATGATGTGCGTGATCGATTTTGAACGCGGTCGGTGCTCCGAGTGGCGGCTCGCCGGCCTGATTCCCTTGTTTGTGCTCTGGACGAATCTCCACGGGGGCGTTCTCGGTGGCACGATGACACTGGGCCTTGCGGTTGCCGGTTGGGGACTGCTCTTTCTGTTCAAGGGTCATAATGCATCGACTGCTTCTGGAGAAACGCCAGCATCTGTCGGCCAATCACCGATCTCGTCCTGGCGAACGGCATTCCTTCTCGTGGCGATCGTGTTGGCCTGTTTGCTCACGCCGTTCGTCAATCCGCATGGAATAGAGATGATTCGGATCTGGCAGCGAATCGTTGGCTCGAAAGTGCTGCCACAGGTGATCCACGAGCATATGCCGCTCGATCCCACGAAGCCGTTGGGCTGGGCAGTGATGGGGCTAGGAGCCTGTTACATCGTGCTTGCGCTGGGTGCGCTGCCACGGTGGCGCGTGACGTGGCTGATTCCGCTCGTGTGGTTCGTCCTCAGCTTCAAAGGCATCCGCCAGGCTTCGCTGTTCGCCATCACTGCCGCCGTCGCAATAGCGGACTTGTGGCCACATACGATCTGGCATCGGTTGCTCGTGAAGTACGGCGATGGCTCGCTGGCCCGCGACAACCCGTCGATGGGTCAATCAAAGTGGTCCTGGCTGGCGATCCCACTTATTGCGGTCTCGCTTGCGCTCGGCTTACAACTCACGAGAACGTCGGTCCCGGTCCTCGGCCATGGCTGGGCACGTCTCGATCCCAACTTTGTGCCGGTCGATATGAACTCGTATGTGCAGGCTGAACTGGATCGCGGAGACCGCAGACTCTTCAATGATGCCAATCTGGGTGGCTACCTCATCTATCATGCCCCGAACGCCAAGATCTTCATGGACGATCGCTGTGAGCTCTATGGCGACGAATGGATCAAGAAGTATTCGGATATGTTGGGGCTTCCACCCGCAGAACTCGCAACGGTCTTCGAGGCCTGGGATGCCGAGTATCGCTTTGATAGTGCATTCATCATGACGAACCCGCCCGAGAAGGATCCGCCTTCCATCGAGCGTTACTTCCTCGATCATCCGCAAACCTGGCGCGAAACCGCTCGCGGGAAGCGTGCAGTGGTCTTCGAACGCATCCGCTGACCATCTCACGGAAAACTGATAAAGTCTCAGCATACCGGAGTCCGGACGCCCGGATTCCCTTTCTCACACCAAGCGCCGCACCACGTCATGACGTTTCTCACTTTAGCCAGCTACTTCAAGGGCAACCGATTTCTTGAACGGCTCAAAGCCGAAGGATGTACCGTTTACTTACTGACGATCGAGTCGGCCCTGAAAGAGCCGTGGGCGCGGGAAGCGTGCGACGAAGTATTTGCCGTCAACAACTTTCACGATCGCCGCGGCCTGGTGAACGCCGTGGCGTATCTCATGCGATCCCGGAAGATCGATCAAATCGTGGCACTCGACGACTTCGATATCGAGGTGGGAGCGTTCCTGCGTGAGCATTTCCGCATGACCGAGACCGGGCATGACGAATCGACGGCCCGGCTGTTCCGCGATAAACTCGCCATGCGTGTGAAGGCCCGCGAGATTGGCGTTCGCATCCCCGACTTCTCTCCGTTGTTCCACGATGCTGCGATCAACAACTTCCTTGGTCGCGTAGCCGGACCTTGGCTGATTAAACCGCGGTCCGAGGCATCGGCTGCAGGTATCCGCAAACTCTCCACCAGCGAAGACGTGTGGAAGCGTATACACGAACTCGGCGACGACCGCTCCTTCTATCTGCTCGAACAGATGGTTCCGGGCGATCTCTATCATGTCGATTCGCTGTCGGCGAACGGCCGTGTCTTGTTCGCCGAGGTGAACGCTTACTGGCGACCGCTCCTGGATGTCTACCAGGGTGGGGGTATTTACGCCACACGCACGGTGCAGCGGGATCGCCCCGAAGTGGCTGCTTTGCAGACCGTTAATGCCGAACTCCTGGGTGGTTTCGGATTGGGCTGGGGAGCGTCGCACACCGAGTTCATGCGGGCCCACGCGGATGGCGAGTACTACTTCATCGAGACCAGTGCTCGTGTGGGTGGCGCGAACACCGCCGAGATGGTCGAACATGCGACCGGTGTGAATCTCTGGAGTGAATGGGCACGTTTAGAGATCGCACGAACAACGGGTGCCTATGAACTTCCCCCGCTCAAACAGCGCTACAGCGGCGTGGTGACATCGCTCTGTCGCTTCGAGAAGCCCGACACCACGAACTTCCAGGATCATGAGATCGTTCACCGCCTGGACATGAAGCACCACATTGGTTTTGTTGTGGCTGCCGACACGCCAGAACGGGTCGAAGAGCTTCTCGCAAGCTATATGGACCGTATTGCACGCCATTACCACGCCGTGTTGCCCGCTGCAGATAAGGTTTCACACTAACTCGCCGCGACCGTTTCAACGGTTGTGCTGTTCCCTCACTCATCACTTCCGGGTGAGCGTCTTTAGTGTCGGTGGGAATCAGGCGGCAAGGGTGCCCCAGTAGGCGTCCCACTGGCATTTCTCGCTGCGGAACAAGGCGCGGAGGTGGCAAACCGCATCCGCGCCCGTTTCACCCCAACGCATCCC
>JBGTAO010000231.1:0-3171 GCA_041749835.1 Gemmata sp.
GGAGCGGCCGGGAAAGCACTCAAAATGAACGACCGATCGGGCAAGAACGGAGCCAGTAACTTCGTGGATGAGAAGTAATCAGCCGACTGTAAATCTTTTGAATCAAGTTGATTGGAACACGAAGAGCTTGGCAACCGGGAGCGTGAGCCCCCGGTTTTGCTTCCCCATATCACACTTATCTGACAACTCGCATTGCTTGGTCGTGATCACTTCTTGGCAGCGTGGTGAATCTTGGGCCAGTACTTCACCAGGTCGAAGTTCGGGTCGTTCTCGGTATCGTGGCAAGAACTGCACGTCTGACTGACCGATTGCAGCATCCGCTTTTCACCTGCGGTCACACTGATCTGACTCCGTTCGCCCAGTGGCAGCTTCGCAAGTTTCTCCATCGTCTCCAAATTCGGTAAGCGGTCGGATGGTTCCTGTCGCCAGGGCGATTGCAGGGAAAGGAGTTTCGCATCCTTCGGATTGGCCACGTGACCGGCACCGGGGCCATGACAGCTTTCGCACCCAACATGTTGCAGGTGAGCGGTCGTGATGGCGTCGCGGTAGCCGGTTTTGAACCCGAACCCGACGCTGTGACAGACCACGCATTCGCCATCAAAATTCCGCAGGCTCGGTCGCTTAGCCACGGTTTCGAGAGCCTCCATGGCATGTCCATGCCCGCTCTGTTTCCAGACAGCGTATTCCGCAGCATGACAACTCATGCACTTGTCGGAGCCCACGAAGCTCAAGTTCAACGTGGGATTCTTTGCCTGTGTTGGATGTGGCCCTTGGGGGAATTTCCCCATGAGATTGCGCGACTTGACGCGGCTGGCGTACTCTTCCAGTAGCGGCAGCATCGCGTTCGTTGTTCGTGCGACGGCTTCATCGCCTGGAGTGAGATATTTCTCTCCCAGCGGCTCGACGTGGTATTTCAGATCAAGCTTGCCATCGGCAGTCTTGAACGCACCCAGCACACCGACATAGCGCCCCTTGTGCCCCACCTGTATGATCTGCGTTTTCTGGCCATTCGCACCGGCAACAATCGTGGGTGCTTCCGGAGGTTCGGAATCGGTGGAGAGGCAAACGATGACCTGAAAGCTGGGCCACCCCTTGGCCACGACTTGCGCTTCGGCAAGAGTGCCCTGGAACAGCAGGATGTTCAGTTGCGGCTTTCGTGGACTCGCTGCCAATTCCTTGTCAGCGGTCTGTAGGGATTCACGATCACCAAAGAAGCCAACGAGTGTGTCCGGTCCGAGCGCCCCAACCGCCTTGGCCACGCTGAGCCCGACCACTCCTGTTACGCTGACCGGCACGGTACCAACATCCACAATTTCCGTGAGGTCAATCATGGGTCGATTGCCAATTCCGGCGAAGGCGTCTTTTCGTGGGATCAAACGACCGGCATTCACTCCTGCGGTATTGCCACTGAGAATGATGGGGGGTTGTTCCTTCTTCACGGCGTACTCGCCGAGAATGCGGAAGATCCAATTGGTGAACTCGGCTGTGCCAAGCCCCACGGCCACGTAGCCCATCTCGCGCAGCGCATTCATGGTCGTTGTGTATTTCATCAAGACTTGCTCGGGCACGACCCCGGCCGTAGGCAAGATGTCGCCCAGGTCGACCGCAGCGACTGGCCAACCCGCTGCTTTCAAACTTGCGATGAAATTGGCTCGCCGTTCCAGGCCGCCAAGTTGTGGTCGGCTACAGCCGCACGGCTGCAGGTAGCCATAAGTTTGGCCCGAGATGATCACCACCGCTTCGGGTTTCTGGTCCTTGGGCCACCCGGCGAATTCCGGCGCTGCGACCAGGACTGCCTTGGCGGGCGGTTGCTCCCCTGCTTGCGGTATCGCGGCTCCTACACCACCGAGCACAGTAATCAGTGCCACACCAAGGAGGATCGCGGGAACTGGGACACGATAAGGAATTTTCTGAACAGTGGGCATAATGGTTCTCCGCGCTCCGCGGTATGTTGAGAGAAAGGCTTGTCAGTCGCGATTATACTTTCTTCTCGCCGACCGCGCAGTAAAGAACCCCGGCCAAATGGCCGGGGTTCAGGGGGAAGTGGGGAGGTTCTTCCCAGGTGGCAACTTAAGCGCGGACCTTGCGACGGCGTACGTAAGCGCCGGCTCCAGCTGCCATCATTCCGAACACCGCAAGCGTGGCCGGTTCCGGGGTCGGGGCATCGAAGTTGCTGATCGTCAAGTTACCCCGACCGAAGATGTTATCCAGACTGCTGGCATAGAATCCGAAGGTATCGCCCTCGTTCACGGCGAACGCGAACGAGCCGCCTTGGTTCTGGAAACCAAACGGATTGGTGAGTGGAGTGAACACACCGTTGAGGTAGAAGCCCGCTGGATCCCAGAACGGGCCATCGGTTGTGGTGTACGACCAGTCAAAACCTACGGTGCCAGTTGCGGCGGCCGTGGTGGTATAGAGCGTGTTGCCACCGGCAAAACTACCGTTGTCGGTTCCGAGAACGGTGATGGAGCCAGGTGCTCCAGCGGTGTTGACGCTACCGTCGGAGTTGGTGAGCGTCGTCGTCCAGTTCGCGGGGGCATAGGGCCCCGAGAACAGACTTGAGGCCGAAGCAGGTGTAGCGAACGCTACAGCGCCAAGAGTTGCCAAGCACCAGATCATCTTCTTCACGACACAGCCTCCCTGTTGAGAGTTCATGGCGTCGCGCGGGTTGGGCGAGTATTCCCGTAACCACGGCGATTGAGCGCCAGCCCAGAAGAAAGTAACACCGTGCCGGATGGGCAGCCTGGCACAGGTGGCTTCAGAAACCGGCAGGTCAGCGCACTGCCGATTTGAGGTTCTAGCGCAAACTGTATCGCTCACATTAAACCAGCCGATCCATTCAGCGTAAACAAAAAAAACGTTAACTTCCGTAAATCCGTAAAGAACGATCCGTCTGTTTACAGACTTGAGGAGGCAATGTGTGGGAAGTGTCGGGAGGTGGAAATGAAAAACCCCGGCCAATTGGTCGGGGTGAGTGGCACGCAGTAAGCGGTCGAACGGAGATGTTACACTTTCAACTGGGAACGCCGTACATACGCGCCAGCACTGGCTACGAGCAGCCCGAATACGGCGAGAGTAGCAGGTTCCGGGATCACAACGCGGACATTATCCAGGCCCACGTACGAACTCAGGCCATCGTCGCCCGTGTTCTGCACACTGGCCAAAACCGTG
>JBGTAO010000232.1:0-2529 GCA_041749835.1 Gemmata sp.
GCATTAAACGAACTCCCGGTCTCGCCGACCAAGCGGGTCAACGCGCTGATCAAGGCCCTGCAAGATGGATCGCCCCGCGTGCGTCGTCGTGCAGCACGGGCACTGGGCGATTTCGGTGCGCAGGCCGTACCGGCGCTCCCGCAGCTGGTCAACGGATTGCGCGATACCGATGCCAGCGTGCGCCGCGATTCGGCTGGTACCCTCGGACGACTCGGCCCGGCCGCCGCACCCGCAGCCGCGACGCTGGTTTCGCTTCTGAGCGATTCCGACATGCGGACCCGCGTGATTGTTGGAACAGCTCTGAAGCGACTGGGCCGAGCTGCGTGCCAGGCGTTGATGTGCGGGCTTCGTTGTAACGATCCCGAGTTGCGAGCCCGAGCCACCACCTTATTGGCCCAGATTGCTCCCGACGATCTGCTCGTGGCCGAAGCGCTCAAAGTGGCCGCGCGTGATCGCGATGATGATGTGCGCCAGCGCGCCATCGAAGCGTTGGGACTGGTGAACCACTCGCTGGGCTTCGCAGTCGTCTAACGAAGGGATTTTCCTGACCAGCTTCCCCCGGGACCTCGGTCGACCCGACCGCAGTAAAGCGAAGAGCGGACCAGAGGTCCGCGGTCCCGGGATCAAGCCACACTCCTGGGACCGCGGTCGTCCCGACCGCTCCTTTGCAATACAACCGGGGTGCTCACGCAACCCCGCTCGCCAGGACTTGCCACACCACTGGGACCGCGGTCGTCCCGACCGCTCTTCTGTCCGCCAACGGACTGCACATACACCGCTCGCCAAAGCTTCACCTGGGACCGCGGGTTACACGCTCCGTTTCGCTTGCATGGCATGCACCGAGCGGATCACCAGCCCGCGTGGTACGAACCGCTCGGCGAAGAGCAAGAACCTGTTCCGAAAGCCCGTCACGACCATGCGCTTGCCACGCATCATCCCACGCACACCCGCCTCTGCGACCGAACGGGCATCCGCGACCGAGCCGACCGTGAAGAGTTTGGTGGCGTCCATCCCAGCCACGGCGGCGAACTCGCTGGTGGTTGGCCCGGGAGCCAAGCAGGTGACCGTCACACCGCTGCCGGCCAACTCGTGCGTGAGCGCTTCCGAGAACGAGTTCACATACGCCTTGGTCGCATAGTACACCGCCATCAGTGGCCCGGGCTGAAAGCCCGCGACCGAGCCGACATTCAGAATCCGCCCCTCACCACGTTGCCGCATCCCGGGCAGGAACAGGCCGGTCAACTCCGTCAGGGCAGTCACGTTCACCTGAATCATTCGCAACATCTTTCCCAGGTCGGCTTCCGCAAACGGCCCAAGATCGCCAAACCCGGCGTTGTTGACGAGCACATTCACGCTCAGGTTGGCCGAGCCGATGGCGTCGCACAATGCACGCGGACCGGTCGCTTCGCTGAGATCGATCGGGAGGATGTGGCATTGCGCCGGAGCCAGTTCGGTGGCCAGCGTGCGTAATTCCGTCTCGCGTCGAGCCGTGAGAATCAGATCGTGATCGGCTGCAAGAACCCGAGCGAGTTCTCGGCCAATACCAGCGCTGGCCCCGGTCACCAGAGCCACAGGGCGTGAAGCAGGCATGCTCGCTCCTGAATCAAATCGCGGCGGGTAACGATATGGTGAACTTGGTGCCACGGCCGAGTTCGCTTTGCACGGAGATGGTTCCGCCGTGGGCAGTCACAATCTTCCGCGTGGTCGCTAGCCCCAGGCCGTGGCCATTGCTCTTGGTGGTGTGGAAGGGCCGGAAGAGCTTGGGGAGTTGATCCGGCGGGATGCCCTGACCCGTGTCGATGACGTCCAGACAAATGAATTGCTGTGGGTGCTCGTGCGAGAGCACGACAGCAGCGGTTGTTTCAGTGGAGCCCTGGTTGGCAGGAGCGGCTTCCACCCGACCGATTAGCGTCAGTGAGCCACCATCGGGCATCGCCTGTTCCGCGTTCAGCATCAGATTCAATAGGCACTGCTCGAAGAGATCGCGATCGAGCTTGAGCAATGGCAAATTGGCAGCCGGGTACCACTTGATATCAATCTGGGCTTCCCGGGCGGTGGGAGCCAGGAAGTCCATCATCCGCATGACTACGACATCGAGGGCGACGACTTCCAGATTCAGGTTCTGGGCACGAGCCAGGCGGAGGAAGTCGTTGGAAAGATCGACCAGTTTCTGGCACTCGCCATGCAGCCGGGTCACGCGGTCGAGCGCTCGGCGTTCGCGCTGGGTTTCGGGCTCCTCGAAGTCTTCGGCCAAGAGTTGCAGGTTCAACGTGAGCGTGCCCAGATGATTCTTGATCTCATGGATGAACCCACCGGCCAGTTCGGCGAGATCCGTGTACTGCTGGGTCAGTGGATCAGTTCGTTCGGCAACAGCAGCATCGGACATGGCACGTTCCTCCGTGCGGACGAAGGTAATGTAGGCATTGAGGCCAGTCCTGGCTCAGATCCCCAGGTACGAACGACAACGGGAGGCTTGTGCCCCCGTTGCCTGGTCGATACTCATCACGAAGGGTGTGGCTCAGTCGCGGC
>JBGTAO010000233.1:0-7608 GCA_041749835.1 Gemmata sp.
TAAATTCCTGAGTCCAGCCCGGACCACGTGGACCGGGCGGGGCTTTCATTTACTCAACTGGAGTTAGTCAGATGACGCTCGCCCGACTGGCAGTTGCTATTATCTTTTTCGCCGGCACGGCTCTTGCTTTGGGTTGCGGCAACTCATCGTCGACGCCCGTGAATACCACACCGAGCGAGAAGCAGAAGCAGAAGGATGAGCCGAAGGGTGGTCCCGGTGGACCCAAGAAGAAGTAATTTTCCAGGGAGTAGTTCGGTATGGCCCACTTAACTCGTCGCGAAATGATTGGCGCCGCTGGAGCTGCAGCGCTCCCGGGATTCATCTCCACTGCTCGTGGCGATGCTCGCAACCCGGCGCTACGCGTGGTACACATTACCGATGTCCATATTACCAAGGATCGCGAATCGCCCAAGGGTGTGGCCGCGATGTTTGCCCACATGTTTGGGCAGAAGGATTGGCGGCCGGAACTGGTACTCAATACTGGCGATACCGTGATGGCAGTGGATGGCAAAGTCACGGGTACCAAGGCGGCGGAACAGATCGCGCTGTGGAAAGAGGCCGTCAAAGACTGCGCTGTACCAATCCATGCCTGTCTGGGGAATCACGATGTCTGGGATGGAGCTGAACCGACTGAAAATGTCCCGGTCGGAAAGAAGGGCTTCTCGCTCATGACGGAAGTTCTGGGCATGCCCGCTCCGTACTACAGCTTCGACAAAAACGGCTGGCATTTCATCTCGATCAATAGCATGTGCAACTGGCCCAAGTACGCGTTCTTATCCGAAGCACATTTCGAATGGCTGAAGGCGGATCTAGCGAAAACCAAGCTCCCGACAGTCGTGCTCAGTCACGTCCCAATTCTCAGTGTCACATCCCAGGTCTATGGCGATGGCTGCCGGAAAACCAACGATAACCTTGTGCCCGGAATCTGGCATCATGCGGATTGCTGGGCGATCAGCGAAGTCTTCCGCAAGAACCCCCATGTCAAACTTTGCTTGAGCGGGCATATGCACACCTGTGATCGCTGCGAGTATCGCGGCGTTTGGTACATCTGCGGCGGTGCTGCTTCCGGTGCCTGGTGGAACGGTAGCGAGTACGGATTCCCACCCTGTTACGGTAAGATCGATCTCTTCGCAGACGGTACCTTCACCTACGATTTTGTCGACTATGGCTGGTCGGCCCGCAAATGGAACGGCAAGGAACTCAAGATCTGATTCTCGATTTATCACCTCATTCAACATAAGTCAGCTAACAATTTGAACCGGGGCCTGTCGCCCTGGTGGGTAAGGTTCTGCCACCAACTCCGGAACCGGAGCAACTGAACCCGAGGCATGCTTTTCATATCCTAACACTGGGGTTATTGGCTCCGAGTTGCCATTGGAGGAATTCCAGTGTCTGTGAATGTCGCAGTTGTTGGCGCGACGGGTGCAGTTGGGGACTTGATGCGAACGGTACTCGCTGAGCGAGCCTTTCCCATCAAGTCCATCAAGTTCTTGGCTTCCGAGAAAAGCGCCGGTAAAACTGTGACATTCGCGGGGAGGCCTCATACTGTCGAATTGCTCTGCCCCGAGGCGTTCGCAGGTGTTCAGATTGTGTTGAGTAGCACACCAAGTTCGGTTAGTCGCGAGTACGCGCCGATCGCCGCCAAGGCGGGTGCCATAGTGGTTGATAACTCCTCGGCCTGGCGTATGGATCCGGACTGTCCACTCGTCGTTCCCGAGGTGAATGCCCACGAGCTACACCATCTACCCAAACGGATTGTCGCCAACCCAAATTGTGTGGCGATTCCGCTTTGTGTGGCACTGAAGCCATTGCACGATCTGGCGAAGATACAGCGAATCGTGGTGGCGACCTATCAGTCGTCTTCCGGGAAAGGGGCCAAAGGATTACAGGATTTCGAGGCTCAAGTGAAGGCTTGGGCCGCCGGGACTCCGGTTCCTCCGCCCACGGCTCATCGTGCACAATTGGCAGGCAACGTGATCACCCTTGACTGGACACTCGAAGCCAACGGCTTCACCGAAGAAGAGAACAAGGTGATCAACGAGACGAAAAAGATCCTGGGGGACCAGACCATTGGAGTGTGCCCCACCTGTGTGCGGGTGCCGGTCAAGGTCGCCCACTCGGAAGCCGTGACGGTGGAGTTCCAACATCCAATCCCCGTAGCCGAAGCCAAGGCTGCACTGGCTCGCGCGCCGGGTGTCGTCTTCATGGATGAAGCTCTTGGCGAGTTCCCGCAACCGATCCATGCTGTCGGTAGCGATCACACGTTTGTCAGCCGAGTGCGGCAAGACCCCAGCAACCCCAACGCCCTGTGCTTGTGGATTGTCGCCGATAACCTCCGGAAAGGAGCGGCGAGTAATGCGGTGCAATGTGCAGAAGAACTCGTGAAGCGCAGAATAGTCCAGTAACTCTGCTGCTTAGGTGGCAGGATTGAATGGGCCGCCCCATGCACGCGGCTGGTACTTGCGAATTCAGACACATGAGGAATCTCAAGCTCACAATCCGCTACGATGGCACGGACTTCTTCGGTTGGCAAACACAACCCGGCAAACGGACCGTGCAATCGACTCTTGAGAAGGCAATCGCCAAAATCACGCAAGAGCATCGCATCCGGGTCAACTGTAGTGGCCGCACCGATTCGGGTGTTCACGCGGTTGGCCAGGTTGCAAACGTGTACACAGCTTCGCAACTAGTGCCCGCGACACTCTTGAAAGCGATCAATTCCCAATTGCCGTCCGATGTCTGCGTGCGCGATTTGGTCGAAGTCTCTCAGAGCTTTTGTGCCAACAAGGATGCACTCCGGAAACGATACCGCTACGTCATTCAGGATGGCCAGGTTCAAGATCCGTTCATGCGGAAGTACGCCTGGTTTGTGAGGACCCCACTCGATGCCAAGCGGATGAGCCATGCGGGCGAAGCGTTACTCGGCCGCCACGACTTCCGTTGCTTCGAAACAGAATGGCCCAATCGGTTGACCAGTGTCCGGACTATCACGCACGTTTCCGTCAACCGATTCGGCGAATACATCTGGCTTGATGTGGTAGCAGATGGTTTCTTGTACAACATGGTTCGCGCCATCGCTGGTACGCTGGTTCACGTGGGGCGTGGATACTGGGCAGTCGATCAGATTGCACAACTCATCCGGACCATGGATCGCAAACTGGCAGGCCCAACGGCACCATCCGAAGGGTTATTCCTGATGAATGTGACCTATCCACAGGATTCGTGGTGTTCCGTTGGTTCACCACAGCAGTGACCGTACAGAGCGGCAAACGAACTATGGCGGATTTCTCGTACTCGACTGAACAACTCATTGACCCACTGCTTCGGGCACCGATGGCAACTGTCTCTGTCCCGGGCAGCAAGAGTATCACCAATCGAGCGCTGGTGCTCATTGCCCTGGGTGGCCGTGGCCCATGCCAGCTTCGGGGTGCTCTGCAGAGCGAAGATACGGCGGTGATGATCGAATCTCTTCAGCGGTTAGGTTTGACACTCACCGTTGAGCCAGCCGATTCCACCACGATCACATTTGCTGATCCTGCTCAGCTTGACCAGGCACCACCCACAGCCGATCTGTTTGTGGCGAACTCCGGAACCACAATTCGATTTCTCACTGCATTGCTTGGCACACTCAAGGGACAGTTTCGCCTTGATGGCGTCCCGCGAATGCGTGAAAGGCCGATCGAAGAACTCCTCGATGGGTTGCGTCAACTGGGCGTAGAAACCGTGAGTGAAGCTCAAACAGGATGCCCGCCTGTAATCGTTCATGCAACAGGCCAGATGGGTGGAGTCGCACAGATTCGCGGTGACCGGAGCAGCCAGTTTCTCAGCGCGCTGTTGATGGTTGGACCATTCACATCTCGAGCCACGACGCTGAAAATTCAGGGCCCGCTTGTTTCGGAGCCGTATGTAGCCATGACGCTGGCGATGCTCGAACAATTTGCCTACGAGTTCCGAGCCGGACCCGGGCAGCTCTATCACTTCTCGCCCAAACAAGGCCGCCGCTTTCACGGCAGCTACTCCGTGGAACCAGACGCATCGGCGGCGTCCTACTTCTGGGGTGCGGCAGCCATCACCGGAGGTCAGGTGACGGTACTTGGCCTCACCCGGAAATCCTTGCAAGGTGATGTTCGGTTCGTGGATGTCCTGGAGCAGATGGGCTGTCGAGTCGAGGAATGTGCTGCTGGGATTACCGTGCATGGCGGCAAATTGCGTGGTGTCGATGTCGATCTCAACGATATCAGTGACACCGTCATGACACTGGCTGCGGTCGCTTGTTTTGCCAATGGACCCACCCGCATTCGGAATGTGGCCCACATCCGTAACAAAGAGACCGACCGGATTCTCGCAATTGCTCAGGAGTTGAGAAAACTCGGCGCGCTGGTTGTGGAGCATGACGACGGAATCACAATCCAGCCACAGCCATTACAAGGTGCGGTTCTGGATACTTATGAGGATCACCGAATGGCGATGAGCCTTGCTCTTGTGGGGCTGAAAATTCCGGGAGTGCGAATTCGGAATCCCGGGTGTGTCGCCAAGACATACCCGGGCTTTTGGATCGATCTGGAATTGCTGCGGTCAGGATCGTGAGGATACCCGGAGATAACGATCCACGAGTGGCCTACTTGGTCTCGGCGGCTGGTTCAGTCCAGAATGGGCTTAACCGCTTGATTTTGTAGAGCAGCTTTTCGCGTGCTTCGCCGGTTGCGCCTTCCAGCTTGGCCTTGAGTTTGGTCATCTTTTTCTTGCGGGTATAACGCCGGTCCAGTTCGATACGACGCTCGACCATATACTCACTCCTGACAACAAGTAGCCACAGTTGTTGATGCAATGATTCAAACTTATCGTCTCCATGGCCCGGCGACAACCCGTGTCTCGCTGCTGTTATTCTTGCTTTGGCTGATGTTAAGCCTCGCGGCACTCGGGTTTGTCTTCATCTTGGGTACCAACCTTCCCTTTGCGGATGAGTGGGAGTTTGTTCCCGCGCTTCTCGGCGAGGAGCCCCTGGGTTCGTGGTTGTGGACCCAACATAATGAGCACCGCCTGCCATTCCCGCGGCTGGTCTACTACGGCCTTTTCCAGTTGGCGCACGATTTTCGGGCCGGAATGTATCTCCAAATCGTGGCACTCTCCACGTTGAGTCTGGTGTTGATGCGTTGTGCTGCCCACGCTCGTGGACACGCCGATTGGCCCGATGCGTTCTTCCCGATCTCCTTGCTGAACCTGGGGCACTGGGAGAACTTCATCATGGGCTACCAAATCTGTTTCGTGATGTTCACGATACTGGCGATGGGCCTGGTATTGTTGGCATTGCGAACCACTCGAAAGAATGCGTTCAGAATGGGGATACTGAGCAGCACACTTTTGCTCATGATTGCGATGACCGGCGGCGCGGGCCTGATCATGGTTCTTCCGGTATTCACGTGGCTCGCGTATTTGGTCGTGCTGGTTTTTCGGCAAGGCAAACCACTTCAGGCTTTGGTGCTGCTGAGTGTGGCAGGCTTATCGGTTCTGTACCTCGCGCTGTATTTTCAGGGCTATGAGCGACCACCGGGGCATCCGCCGCCCAGTCGGGATCTGATTGCGATCACTGAAGCCGGCAGCGTGATCATCGGTCTCTCGCTCGGTGTCGGATTTTCAGGAATCTGGTGGTCGGTGTTTCTCCTCACAGTTGTTCTCATGGTGGCGACCTTGCAACTAGTGCTGCGCCTATCAACGGCACTTCAACCGGCGTATCTGGGAGCGCTTGCAGTCATGGCTGGGATCTGGGGTCTGGCGTTAGCCATTGGGATCGGGCGAGCCGACTGGGGAGCGGAAACGCTAAAATTGTGGTCACGCTACTCGCTTCTGGCCTGGCCTTTGCTTGGTGCAATTTATTTGATCTGGGTAAAAGCTGGACGAAGCTCGGTCCCAAAACTGCTGTGTATTGTGTCCGCGTTGGCCTTTCCTACTAACACCGTGACGGGCCTGATCAACGCGGCAACGATCCGGACGACTTTGGCACAATTTGAGTCAGGTATTGGTGCGGGATTGGATAGTGCGGTACTAACAGCCCAGTATCTCCAGGGGTCTGGCCAGGAACAGCGTGCGTTGAAAGGTCTACCGCTGCTCCGGGCGGCGGAAGTGGGTGCGTTTCAGAAAGGGAAGGGGCCATGAGTGATCTGAACCCCTGGTGGATGACGCTGCTGGTAATCATCGTGTTGTTGGTCCCAGTCATGGCGTACTGGTTCTTACACTTTGGCAAAGCGGTTCAAGTTGAACGAGCCCGTGAACTCTTCCGACTCCAGCACGAACGCTACGAATTGGCATTGCTGGATTCTGGCGCAGCGACGGGGTTACCACGTGGGTTAATATGGGTCTCCTGTCTGATCACAGGCAACGCGATAATCGCTCGTGATCGTGCGAGCCGGGCTATTGTTGCATTGGTTCCCGTCGAGATTGGCTTTCTGCCCATTCCCGGTTCAGACATGGAAGAAGTTCCTGCTGCACACGTTCCGCGCTCGGCGACCGCGGTCTTTCGATTCGAACAGGGGAACTGGTTTGCGACTGGACGTGTGGTTTACAACCATTCTCCCGAACAAACATTGACGAAGTTTACAAGCAGTTACGAACTGGTGCACTGAATCACCTCTGCAAGCTGATCTTTTCCAATTTCGCAGCCCACGCTATAGCCCCAGGGCAGGCCGGGTCGTCGGGTCAAGTCCGGCAGCAGAGGTATTGCCATGCGCGGCACACGATATTTCCAGTTTGCACGACTTCTGGCTGTTCTTTCAGTCGCAGGAGTTGTCGTCTCGCTCTCGGCACAAGATCGCTATCCTGAGCCATCTCCGTTTCCGGTGAATTCTTTGCCAGGCAATTCTCTACCGGAGCCGATGCCCAGCTTACAGTTCGATGATCCGGAGGTGAGGCCAGCGCAGTTCGTCGCGCCAGCTCCCGGACCGACCGTGCCGCCGTCGCGGGCGATTGTCGATCCCCCGCCGCCGGTGGTTCGCATTCAGGTCCGGGTACCAGCAGATTCACCACCGGGAGACGACCTCAAGTATCTGATCGTGGTACAGAACACGTCGTCGGTCGATGCACATGGAGTGCGAGTCCGGCATCCGCTTCCCGATACAATCGAGATGGTGGTGAAAGCCACACCGGAACGAGATGCCACGCGAAGTAATAACAAAGAGTTGGTCTGGTACTTTGGCACGCTTCCCGCGGGCAAATCGCAGAGCATCGAACTGATACTCCGGCCCAGAAAAGATGCCGGAGAAATCAAAGCCTTCACCTATGTTCAATTCGAGCATGGTGAGGCTGTCACGACTCGAATCAATAAACCCACGGTCAAGGTGGCGAAACAAGCGCCGAAGCAAACCGTGCGTGATGAACCCTACACTGTTCGATTGATCGTGGAAAACTCTGGTAAAGTGGTTGCCGAGAATGTTCGAGTGACCGAGAACGTTCCCGCGTCAGCGGAAGTCGAACCGATTACCAAAGGTGGCAAACGGACACCGCAGCAGGATGGCCAGCAATGGACCTGGGACATTCCCAAGCTATTGCCGGGTGAGCGTCGAGTGATTGATTATCGAATCACCGCGCGGGAAGCCAAAGATGTTTTCGTGCTGA
>JBGTAO010000234.1:0-8880 GCA_041749835.1 Gemmata sp.
GCATGGTGGCCGAAACGGTCGTTGCCGCAGTGCGACGAAGCGCGACGGCAGCACCAAGATCGCGGCGGCTAGCCTTCGTGGCGGTGCGGTTCTTAGCGAGTTGAAGGATCTGCTCTTCCGTCAATCCGATGGTGGGTGTACCGTTCCAAATGGCCACAGTCGCGGGCACAGCACCTGCTCGCACCACCGCCGTTTCCGCCTCACGCGCGGTTTCCTCGTTGGTCGGCCATGGCAGGCCCTGTGCAATCAGCGTCGATTCGAGGGCGACCACGGGGCGACGATCCGCGAGGGCCAGGGCGACTGCTGGTGAGAAGGCGAACCCGGGTCGAGTCATGCGTGCTTCCACGGGGCTGGGAGGTTTCATAATGCGAATTGCTGAATCGACTTCGCAATCGCGTGTGCTGATCATACAGTGAATGGGCATGCGAGACGACGTCCTGCCGCCTGCCACGAAGGATTCGCTCCTGCCGCCGACCGCAACCGATCGCGTGTCGCCGGATTGCGCTCCCACGCCCACGACCGTTCTGAACTGGATCGCGGCCACTGGTGATCAACCGTGGTTCCCCTCGCACCAGGCAAGCACTTCCGACATCGAGCGTGATCTGCTCGACGAACCGTTACACCAACTGCGAACCGCAGGGCTGGTTCAGATTGCCACCTGGGAACGCGGCCTGGGCCAGGGCTACCGACTCACCGAAGACGGGAATGCGGTTATCGCGGGGAAACCACCGACTCTGAGCGCGCGCCTGGCGGGAGCCCCACGGGCGTCACCCGTCGTCACGACTCCTGCACCACTCATCCCACCGTTCAACACGAACCCGGATGCCACTCAGCTCGTCGTGGATGCCCGCCCGCCGATCGTGGTTCCCATCCTGATCGTTGCGAACCTCTTGTGGTTCGTGGTCGGGGTGGTGATCGCGCTGCGGCTCGGCATCCCGTTCTGGTCGTATCTCTCCGATGGTAACACGCTGGTGTTGCACCGCCTGGGGTCGGTGTCCGGGCTCGATCTGTTGCGGGGCGACTGGTGGCGGTTGCTCAGTTCGTGCTTCGTGCATACCAATGCGCTGCACCTGGTGGTGAACCTGTTTGCCCTGGGAATGATCGGACCGCTGGCCGAGATGCTCTGGGGGCGATGGCGTTTGCTCGTCATCTATGGGCTTTCGGGTCTGGGTGGCACATGCCTCGCGATGGCCCTCCACCCAGATGCCCCATTGGTCGGTGCTTCCGGTGCGATCTGGGGCATCCTGCTTTCGCTCATTGCGTGGTTCATGCTCGCACGCCCCTATTTGCCTCCGCTCGTAGCCGCTGATTCCATCCGCCGCCTGACAATTGTGACCTTGCTGAACGCTGGCTTGAGTTTCTTACCTGGCATTAGTTGGGAAGCGCACCTGGGTGGCGGGTTGGTGGGCTTTCTTACGGCGGGGTTACTGAACGGAGTCCGGGTGGGCGATCGCTGGCATCGCCGACTGGGGCTGGGGCTGCTCTTCCTGATGCCAATCCTCTGCGTGGCCGGATTAGTTGCGTCGATGGGTCGTAGCGAGGTGTGGGCGATTGTGCGGCAGCAGTTCGAGACCGATAACGAGCGCCAGGCCCGCATTCAGCGATTCCGTGAGATGCAACAGACCGCAGAGCGGCTCCAGGAAGCGGCTACCACCTTTTCGCAGGAATTCATGCCGCTTCTTGATCGCATCAAGCCCGAAGTGGTTGCGCCGATCGAGAAGAACGCGATCTATGTGCTGTATATGCCGGCGGCGCGGCGCAAACCCGAGACGATGACCGAACTACGAGCACAGATCAACGGACTCAAGTCAACCGCGGACGAGATCGTTCAGAAGCTCTCCGGCCCGCCGACAGGGATCGAAGGCATCGATCAGGTGCGAACGAACGCCAGCGAGTTCGCCGCCAGCCGGAGCCAATCGCTCGGACTGCTTTTGGACATGCTCGCATCCGACACAAGCCCCGACGAGGACACCTGGAGCCGCTGGGGCGAAGCGCGCCGAACCACGACGGCTCGCTGGAAGAAGATCTTCGGGAAGTAACCGCTGTCACGGTTCGCGGAACTGCAGTGAATTCAAGAATCGCTGCACACGCCAATCATCGAGCGCCACATCGGGACCGATCACGCTCAAGATGTAATAGCGATCGCCTTCCAGGTACACACGCCCGGCGATGGTGTCGTCACTGGTCCAGTCGCGGCGTTGGAAGTTCGCACACACAAAACCGGGTACGTTCGCTAACCGGGCCACAGCGGGGTACTCCCGATACGATTGCTGCGCGAACTCTTGCGCTTTCTGCAGCACGGCGGCGTCGTTCTCGGCACGGGTGGATTCCCGCGAATCGCGGTTGGCGGGAACGACGCGAACACGGTACACCTCGTAGCGATAGTTGCGATACCGGCGGGTGTAATCGGCGGTCAAGCCTGTGGGCGACTGGTCCGACCAAATCGGCGAACCAGGAAACGCCACGGCAAACGCACCCGAAGGCGCGACGACTTCCGTGAACGGTGGGAAGAAACTCCGATAAGTGCGCAGCCCGTACCAGATGACCGACCCCAGCACCACCACACAGAAGAGCACCAGCAACCCCCGTGGTAGCACGGGCCCTGCAAGCGGTCGGCGAACCACGGTTGGCAATCGGGAGAGATCGAACGCAACGGGTGGGCTCAACGCCGGCGATAGGGACACCGACGGCGTGGATATCGCAACTTCTTCAGGCACATCGATCGGGGTCGCGCGGCGCACACGTCGAGGAAGTTCGGGGCGGGCGGGGTCAAGCACGCTCCAGCAGACGGCACACAGGACGAGTGCGGTGCCGTGGATACGGGGGCCATTCACTTCGGAGCCGCAACTGGGACAACGCAATGGGGGCATCGCGACCGTTGTGGTGACAGGGAGAACTCGCGGTGAGGCTATTGTGTTGGCACCGCGGTGGCTGGGCAAACGGGAGCGCGAGCCCTCCGGTCACCAGCACAAGAGCAGTCGGCCCGGCCGCAAGCCGCGGGAAGCAGCCTTGGCGGGTCTTCTCCCGGGACTGCGGGCGACTTCACCCGGGACCGCGGGCGTCCCGACCGCTCTTGTGCTGGGAACCGGAGGGCTGACGCCCTCCGCTCGCCCAAAACAATCACTCGCCAAAGCTTCCCCCGGGACCGCGGGCGTCCCGACCGCTCTTCACTTCTTCCGCCTTGGCGGGGTTCGTGCATCATCACTACTTCCTTCGACGATCATCGCGACTAAACTGAAGTTGCTGTCTTCCACTCCATCCTGGAGCCTCTCTGATGCGGTCACTCTTCCAGGGGCTGATGCCCTTTGCCCTGGTTCTGGCTTTTCACTCTTCTGCCAGTGCTCAGCCACGGGGCGGGCCGCTCTCACCCGAGCAGGCGCTCGCGGCGCTGAAGGTCGCCGATGGCTTCCAGGTGGAACTCTTCGCCGCCGAGCCGATGCTCATCAACCCCACAACGATCGATGTCGACCACAAGGGTCGCGTGTGGGTGGCCGAGGCGGTGAACTACCGGCGGACGAACTTCGGCCGGCCGATCATCCGCAAGGAAGGCGACCGCATTCAGGTGTTGATCGACGAGAAAGGCGAAGGCAAGGCAACGAAAGCGGTCACGTTCTACCAGGGCGAAGATCTCTACGGTCCGCTCGGTGTCTGCGTCGCGCCGTACCCGGATGGCAAGGGGCAGAAGGTCTTCGTCTGTCAATCGCCCGACATTCTCGTGTTCGAGGACAAGGACGGCGACCTGAAGGCCGACGGCCCGCCGAAGAAGTTCCTCACCGGCTTTCGCGGCTTCGATCACGATCACGGCGTTCACGGCATCAACATCGGCCCGGACGGCAAGCTCTACTTCACCGTCGGCGATAGTGGCGTCGGCGGGTTGCAGTCGAGCGATGGCAAGGGGAAGAAGTGGACGAGCAACGACACGGACGTGCAAAAGGGGACCGTGTGGCGCTGCGACATGGACGGCAAGAACCTCGAACTGATCGCGCACAACTTCCGCAACAACTACGAGTGCTGCGTCAACAGCTTCGGCGAAGTGTGGCTCTCGGATAACGACGACGACGGCAACCAGCAGACGCGCATCTGCTTCGTGATGCCCGGCGGCAACTACGGCTACGGACCCCGCGGCAAGGGCGAAAGCCACTGGCACGAGGAACAGCCCGGCATCGTCCACAAAACGCTCCGCACCGGCTTCGGCAGCCCCACCGGCATCACCTTCTACGAAGGGTCGATGTTTGACATGAAGTACCGCGGGTCGTTGTTGCACTGCGACGCGGGTCCGCGTGAGGTGCGCTGGTTCCACCCGAAGGCGAAGGGCGCGGGCTACGAGCTCGACAAGGAAGTGCTGCTGGCCAGCAGCGACAACTGGTTCCGACCGAGTGATGTTTGTGTGGCTCCGGACGGAAGCATCTTCGTGGCCGACTGGTACGATCGCGGCGTCGGCGGCCACGGCATGGGCGACCCCACCGACGGTAGGATTTACCGCATCACCCCGAAGGGCCACAAGGGGTACACGGTGCCGGAGGTGAAGCTCGACACAGCCGAAGGCATGATCACGGCTTTGGGTTCGCCAAACCAAGCCACACAGGCACAGGCAATCGACGGCATCATGCGGATGGACCGCGCCGCCGCGTTCGACGCACTCTTGCCGGTCGTCGAAGGGAATGCGGTTCGCTTCGGGCCGACGGTCCACGCCCGCGCGCAAGGGCTTCTATTCCAGCTTCAAATGGAAACCACGCCGGAGCGGTTGTCCGCCTTCTCGCGCGTCCTCGCCGGCGGGCCGACCGATTGGCAATTACTGGCGCGTGCCTTCGACGCGGCCGTCGGCACCCGACCGTTCTCCATGTCTGCGGTTCTCGTTGGTAAACCCGGGGAGAAGCCCGAATGGAAAACCACCGGCCTGACGGAAGACGTGATCCGCACCGTGTTAAGACTCGATCCGAAGTCACCGCGGAGTGAAGCCTACGAGCGGGAATTGCTGGTGCTTTCGCGGAAGGCGGCGCTCACCCCGGACTTGATCACACTCTTTTACATTCTCGCCACGAACTACGACGGGCAGGACATCTTCTACCGGGCCGCGCTGAACATCGCGTGTGGCACCGACCCGACCCGCCGCGACGCCATCCTCGCCGACTTCGACAAGCACTTCCCCGAATGGAACGACACGGTCGCGGACCTCGTGTGGGAACTGCGGCCCAAATCGGTGTTGCCGCGACTCGGCAAGTTGCTTTCCGATGAGAAGCTCTCGGCGATACAAAAGGCTCGCATCATCGAGATCCTCGCTTCGAGCGACGACATCTCGGCCGGTCGCACCATGCTCGAAGTGCTGCAATCGAACGCGGCCCCCGAGGTGAAGGCTCGCGCCATCGCCAGCCTGAAGCTCTTCCTGCCGACGAAGTGGAACGGGCTGCGAACAGGCCAGGAAATTGCCACGGCCATCGACGGTTTGCTGAAGGACGCGAAGACGACCGCGACCGGCCTGCAACTCATCGCCGCCGCGAGCGCCGCGAACCGTGTGGACGACGTGGTCAAAGTCGCACGCGACGAGAATGCCGCACTCGAACTCCGCAAAGAAGCCGTCCGCACGATCGGCAAGTTGCCGGGCGAAGCCGCGGTCGAGGCGCTCATCAACATCGGTTCACCGAAGAACTCGCTGTCGGTCGATTGCATCAACGCGCTCGGCGAACTCTTGCCCAAGGGCCAGAAACCGCCAGCGTATGCAACGAAAGCGCTCGAATCGCTCGAACTGGCGATCAAGCTCGACAGCGCCACACCGGAGATCAAGTCGGCGGCGCTGTCGGCGCTCGCCGGCAATCAGGCCGGCACTCGCTGGCTGCTCGACACGCACCAGAAGGGCGAACTGCCGAAGGAACTCGTTGTGCAGGCTGGACGACTGCTGCGAAACTCGCCGTTCCAGGGCGAACGCAACCGGGCGCTCCTGCTCTTCCCGGCTCCGGGCAAGCTGAACCCAAAGAATCTGCCGGCGATCGGTGAACTCGCCAAACGCACCGGCGACGTCGCTCGGGGTAAGGCCGTGTGGAACGCGAGCCTGGCCGGCGCTTCGCAGTGCGCCAAGTGCCACATGGTTCGCGGTGTCGGCGGTCAGGTCGGTCCCGACCTATCCATGATCGGCAAGAAGAGCGCACGCGAAGCGCTCTTCGAATCGCTACTGATTCCGTCGAAGGCGATCGCCGATCAGTACCTCCAACATCAGGTGACAACCACTAATGAAGTGACGGTTACCGGCTTGCTGGTGGCCGATACTCCCGCCAGCATCACACTGCGAGACGCCAACGGCAAAGACACCACGATTGCCCGCAACGAGATCGACGGCGATGTTCGCAAACTGAAAGTGTCGATCATGCCCGAGGATATCATCGCGGCGCTCAACGAAGATGAACTCACGGATCTGGTGGCGTATCTCGAAACGCTCAAGACCGCGGCGTATACGCCAGACGTGTTCCACATCGCTGGTCCGATCGTTGCGAAAGACATGGCAACCGCTCTGGATACGGAGTTTGGCCCAGAGAAAGGCGCATTCGACGCCACACAGCAGTTCCCACCCGCGGACGACGGACGTGCCTTACCGAAAATCCCCTGGCGCACCATCCGCCCGGATGGCAAGGGCTATTTCGATCTCACTGCCCTTCATGGCAACACCGGCAACAACTCCGCGTCGTACATGTACGCGGAGGTCGAGTCGCCGGTCGATCAGGCGGGCGAAGTGTTGCTCGGCGTTGACGACGGTTCTCGGCTGTGGGTGAACCGCAAGGAAGTATTCGTGAGCCGTGAGACGAAGGCGGCCGCGCCGGAGCAGCACAAGATTCCGGTCAAGCTTGTGAAGGGTAAGAACACCCTGCTCCTGAAGGTGGCCAACGGGAACAACCCGCACGGGTTCTATTTCAGCCTCACCTCACCCGAAGAACTGAAGGTGACGGTGCAGAAGTGATCGATACGGTCTTGGGGCAACTCATCGCGGTGCTGCTGGCGTGGTCGCTCGTCTGGCTGACGGCAGCCTTCGTGGGCCTCTACGCCCAACCCCGCGAGTTCTGGCGGCACTTCTGGTTCATGTCCGGCTTGTGGGCGGCGATCGACGCGGCCATTGCCTGGTATGGTATTGTCACGCTGCCCATGGCAAGCGAGCAACTGTTGCCGATTCTCCGGCTCAACACCGGGCTCGATGTGCTTTACATCACGATTGGGGTGATGCTCCTCTTGCGTCGTTCGCCACGCATGAAGGGCTTCGGTTGGGCGATCGTGGTGCAGGGCGTGTTCTTGCTCCTGCTGGATGCGACGTTCTGGCTCCGCATCCGCTCGATGATTTTTTCAAGCTGAATCGCTGTGGGAACAGCAACTCTTGCTGGCGCGCGTGCAGCGTCCGCAAGAGTTCGTTCTGGCCTACGAGTTGATCGGGTTGCCAGCCCAGGCCATCCGGGCCGCCTCGCCAACCGCCTCGCTGAGCGTCGGGTGTGCGTGGGTGCAACGAGCGATATCTTCGGCGCTTCCCTTGTACTCCATCACGGTCACGCACTCGGCGATCAGGTCCGATGCTCGCGGCGCCAGGATGTGCACGCCGAGTACGCGATCCGTCTTCGCATCGGCGAGTACCTTCACCCAGCCATCGGTTTCGTCCATCGCCTTGGCCCGACCCGTCGCTGCGAACTTGAACTTCCCGATGCGGTATTCGATTCCCTTCTCCTTCAGTTGCTCCTCGGTCTGGCCCACGCTCGCCACCTCGGGCCAGATGTAGATCACGCTGGGAATCGCCTCGTAGTTGATGTGTGGCTTCATGCCAGCGAGTCGCTCGGCGAACACCACACCTTCCTCGCTCGCCTTGTGTGCGAGCATGGGGCCGGCGATCAGGTCGCCGATGGCAAACACACCCGCGGCACTTGTGCGGAAATGCTCGTCCACCTCGATACGCCCACTCTTGGCATCGGTCTTCACGCCCGCGGCATCCAGCCCAAGCCCGGCTGTGAGTGGCTTGCGCCCCACGGCGACTAGCACACGATCACCGGTGAAGCTGAGTTCCTTGCCGTCTTTGCCCTGTGCGGTCACCGTGACTTGATCGCTCTGCACTTTCGCACCGGTCACCTTCGTTTCGAGGTGAAATTCCATGCCTTGCTTGGTCAGGAGTTTCTGTACCTCCGCCGACACCTCACCATCCGAAATCGCCAGAATCCGCGGCAAGAACTCGACCACGGTGACTTTCGAGCCCAACCGCTTCCACACCGAGCCCAGTTCCAGGCCGATGTAGCCCCCGCCCACGACGATGAGATGCTTCGGCACCGGGTTGAAGTTGAGCGCTTCGGTGGAACTGACGATGGACTTGCCGTCGGACTTGAGAAAGGGCAACTCGGTGCTCACGCTGCCGGTCGCCAGGAGAATGTGCTTCGCCTCCAGCACCGTCTTCTTGCCATCGGCCGCCGCGACTTCGACCTTGCCGCCGCCGAGGAGCTTACCCGTGCCATAGATCGGCGTGACACCGTACTTCTTGAAGAGGTACGCGATCCCGCCGGTCAGTTCGCTGACGATCTTATCTTTGCGTGCAAGCATGGTGGGCAGGTCGAGCGCCACCGAGCCCACGCGGATACCGTGGCGGGCCAGTTTGTGCAGCGTCGCTTCGTACTTCTCGGACGAATCGAGCAGCGCTTTACTCGGAATGCAGCCCACATTGAGGCACGTTCCACCCAGCGCCTTGTTGGGCCGGTTCTCGATACACGCGACCTTCAGCTTGAGCTGCGCCGCTCGAATCGCTGCCGTGTATCCACCCGGCCCACCACCGATGACCACCAGATCGTATTGCTCCGCCATTGCGACTCCGAAGAAACTCGGCCCCTCCGCTGCCAGGGTGCCTGAAGCGTGAGAAATCAGATTTCCAGC
>JBGTAO010000235.1:0-6446 GCA_041749835.1 Gemmata sp.
GATCTCCAGGCCGGCGCGGCCGACCTGATCGAAGAGTTGGCCCGCGTTTCGGGGTACGATAAACTCCCCGAGCGATTACTGCCTCTGGAGATGCCCGAGCCCAAGGGGAATAGCCCGATCGAACTCGAAGACCGCGTGCGCGATCTGCTCGCCGATCAAGGCTTGCAGGAGGCCATCACGTACTCGCTCACGAATGCCGAAGCCGAGGCTCCGTTCCGGGGCCAGGCTGCCGAACATGTTGCGCTGCTGAATCCGCTTTCGCCGGAACGCGCGGTGTTGCGTCGGTCGCTGGTGCCCGGATTGTTAGCGGTGGTACAACGGAACCTCGAAGCGACCGATTCTGTTGCGATGTACGAGTTGGGATTCGTCTATCACCCCGTTGCCGGGGAGAAGCTCCCGCACGAGCCACGGCAACTTGTGGTTGCACTCTGTGGCCGGCGCAACTCCACCTCCTGGGACGACGCGCAAGGTGTGAAACCGGCGCAATACGATTTCTTCGATCTCAAAGGCGTGATCGAATCGTTGCTAGCCGATCTGCACGTGAATGCGGTCTCGTTCACGCCGACCCGCAGCGTGGCGTGGTTGCACCCCATGCGCGCCGCCGAGTTGCGTGTGAATGGCAACCTTATCGGTGCGTTCGGGGAGTTGCACCCCAAGGTGGCCGCGAACCTGGGGCTGGGCGAACGAGCCGTGCAAGTTGCCGAACTCGATCTCGAAGTGCTGCTCGCAGCGGTCCCCGATCGGTTCCCGTATCGGCCGTTCTCCACGTTCCCACCCGCCAAGCGCGATGTGGCCGTGATCGTTCCAGGAGAGACGCCCGCCGAAACGGTACTCGCCGAGATTCGTACCGCAGGTGGCGAGTTGCTCACGGGTGCGGAACTGTTCGATGTCTACACCGGCGAAGGCATTCCGGCGGGTACCAAGAGCCTGGCCTTCGCGCTCACCTATCAAGCACCGGATCGCACGCTTGGCGAGAAGGAGATCGTCAAGGCCCACGAGAAGGTCGAGGGCCGCCTCCGGCATGTCCTGAAGGCTCAGATTCGCGGCAAGGATTAACAGGTTAACCCGGGACGGTGCGTTCCCGGGCTGCGCACCAATATAATTGTCTGGACAACTATTGTCTGGACGGGTAAGCTCCACCTATCATGACAGAAGCAAGCCCGAAACCCCGTGCTGCCGGCGCTCGCCGCTTCGATTCGCCTGAACAAGAAGCGTACCTGGCCCTGTGGCGAACGTACGACCGCCTCCGGGCAATCGAGGACGAGCTCTTCGCGGGCTTCGAGTTGACGGCCCAGCAGTACAACCTGTTGCGCTTGCTGCGGGCGGCGCACGAACCGGTCCCCACGCTGGTCCTGGCAGAACGCCTCGTGTCGCGGGCACCCGATATTACCCGCATGCTGGACAAACTGGAGGAGCGCGAACTGCTCACCCGCACGCGATCGGTGAAAGATCGCCGGGCCGTGTTGGTCGCCATCACCGCGGTAGGTAGTTCGTTACTCGATCGGATTGCCGACCCGCTCCGCGATTGCCATGAACGGCAACTGGGGCACCTGTCGGCACGCGAGATTCAGTCGTTGATTGCGCTTTTGAAAGCGGCCCGCATGCCGCATGAACCGACAAACAGTTCCTGGGCCTGAGCAAGGAGTTATGCATGACCTCGAATTCCGATGTCGTTGTGATTGGCGGTGGTCCTTCAGGGAGCACGGCCGCAACACTGTTAGCCCAGAGTGGCCTGCGGGTCGAACTGTTTGAGCGCGAACACTTCCCGCGCTTTCACATCGGCGAGTCGATGATTCCGGACACGTACAACGCGATCAAGCGAACTGGCCTACACGACAAGTTGCAGGGCAGCCACTTCATCAAGAAGTACAGTGTGCAATTCGTCGATCAACGCGGCCGGCTCTCCGAGCCGTTCTACTTCTGGGACAACAAGCCGCACGAATCGTCGCAGACCTGGCAAGTGCGCCGCAGCGAGTTCGACAAGCTCGCACTCGATCATGCCCGCGAGCAAGGCGTGCAGGTCTCGGAAGGGGCTCGCGTGCTCGAAGTGCTCTTTGAAGGCAAGCAAGCCGTGGGCGTTCGTGTGAAGCCGGAGGATGGCCCCGAGCGTGAGGTGCGCAGCAAGGTGGTCATCGACGCCAGCGGTCAGAGCACACTTATCCTCGATCGCTTTGGCCTCCGCGAATGGGATCCGCAACTGAAGAAGGCCGCGCTCTGGACCTACTGGAAAGGGGCCTACCGCGACAACGCCAAGGACGAAGGCGCGACCATCGTCATTCAGACCGAAGGCAAGAAGGGGTGGTTCTGGTACATCCCGCTGCACGACGATATTATCTCGGTCGGCGTGGTGGCCGATCACGATTACCTGCTCAAGAACCGTGCGAGCAAGGACTACGAAACGATCTACTTTGAAGAAGTCGCCAAGGCTCCGGGGCTGCAACCACGGATCAAGGACGCAACACGCTGCGACATCTTCCGCGTGCAGAAGGAATACTCGTATCGGGCCAAGCAGGCCGCGGGCGACGGATGGTGCCTGGTCGGCGATGCGTTCGGCTTCCTCGATCCGCTTTACTCGTCGGGTTTGCTGCTGGCGATGACCTCGGGTACCATGGCCGCCGACACGATCATCGCGGCCTTCGACCGCAACGATTTCTCGGAACAGCAATTGCGAAGCTGGGAGAAGCCGTACCTGCAGGGCATGGACCGGATTCGCCGGCTGGTGTGCGAGTTCTACGACGGCCTGAGCTTTGGCCGCTTCGTGAAGAAGCACCCGCACCTCAAGGGGTTGGTCACCGATGTCCTGATTGGGGATGTGTTCAAGAAGGAAGTCGATGTGCTCTGGCCGCTGATGGACGAACTGCGCCAAGAGCAGGGCATCCCCGCTTATGCCTCGGTTTCCTGAGTCGTCGCACAACCGCGATCCCGGGTGCCGCTGCTCCCGGGATCGTGCTACTCAGTGATGCGGAACGAATCAAAGAAACGCGTCGCCACCGGGCTATCGGGGTCGAGGTTCTTGCCCGCGAGACCCACAAAGTATATGCGTGGTCGCGCCGGCTGCGGGCTCACGATGATGCGTTCCACCACCTGCCCTCGCGGCGTGGTTAATCGCACTTCATGTGTGAGTTGCGGGTCAAAGCGCGTCGCATTCCGTACCACGTCACCGTTGAACCTCAGCTTGAGTCGGAGTTGCTCAGCCTCGAAAGGCTTGAGGAATTGTTGCCACGCCTCGGCAGTGCCAGTCACATCGCGTTCGGCAGCCGTCAGTTCGCGCCAGCCCACCCACGCCGTGATTCCGGAATACCACCCCTCGGCGAAATAGTAGCTCCCCAAGTCCTCGTTGCTAAGCCCTTCCTGCGCTCGCCCGGGGAGATCGAGCTGGTACGAACCATCGGGTGCCGTGAAGCGTTCCCACTCGTTATTCAAGGCGTGGCCTTGCTTGTAGCGGACCACGGCAAAGGTGGCCACCATGACCAGCACGGTTGCGACCAGAGTGAACGCGATCCACCAGCGGCGGCGACGTGACGATTGCGGTTGTGGCTGCGGTGCCGGTTCGTCGTCGAGCGAAAGCGGTTCCTGTGCCGTGGCGCTCGGAACTCCGGGTACGGTCGCTGCTGGGCTTGGCACAACAGTACCGGCAATGGGGAGAGCCACCACGGTCGCCTGGCACCAGGGGCAGACCGTCGGCTGGCCCAGTGTGGTCTGGAGAACCTGGAACGGTTGACCGCACGCGGAACAGGCAACGGGGGTGTACATGCGGCCTCAATCGATGATCTTGTTCAACGGATACTCGACGATGCCACACGCCCCCGCGGCCTTGAGCTTGGGGATGATGTGGCGCACGGTGTCTTCGTTGATGATCGTGTTCAACGCCATCCAGGCCGGGTCGGCCAGTGGCGATTCCGTGGGTGTTTGCAGTGCCGGCAACACACCCAACACTTTCTGTACGTCGGTCCGGCGCACATTCATCATCAGCCCGACCTTGCCCTCGGCGGCCATCGCACCGCGGAGCATCAGCACCAGGTCGTCCATCTTTTCCCGCTTCCACGGATCCGCTGCAGCGGCGGGAGAGGCGATGAACCGGGTGGTGCTGCTCAGAATCTCGCACACGATGCGCAGATTGTTGGCCCGCAAGCTACTCCCGGTTTCCGTGACCTCGACGATGGCATCGGCCAATCGTGGCGGCTTCACCTCGGTCGCCCCCCAACTGAACTCGACCTGGGCTTGAACCTTGTGGCTGGCGAGCCAGGCCCGCGTGATATTCACGACCTCGGTGGCAATCCGTTTGCCCTCCAAATCACGGGGTTCGTGAATCGCGGAATCGTTCGGGACTGCCAGCACCCACCGCACTGGCCGCCGGCTCACCTTGCTAAACACCAGTTCGGCCAACTCCACCACGCTGTTGGTCGCACCATTCTCGACGACCCAATCGTGACCCGTGAGGCCGCAATCCAGTGAACCATCGCTCACATACCGTGCCATCTCTTGCGCCCGGATCAAGGTGCAATGGATCTCGGGATCGTCGATGGCCGGGTAATAGCTCCGAGTTGGAAAGGTGATCTTGTAACCGGCCTTCCGGAAGAGTTCGGCAGTCGCCTCCTGGAGTGAACCCGCGGGTAGCCCGAGCTTGAGAACCTGTTCCATCGCACTGTGTATCCGTGGTGTGAAGAACTCAACTGGTTGCGAGCGGCGAAATCGGTGAACCGCCTGGTTTCGGCAAGCGATTGGTCTCACCGCGTCAGAAGCTACTTTAGGAGATCGAGCCCGACCGTCCGCACGGGGATGGAGTTCCATGAAGTCGCGGCCCGTTTGATGTGTGGAAAACGAACACGCCCGAGGGGTTGGCCCTCGGGCGGGAGCGTGCCGGCCGGGGGGGCCGGATCAATACTTGAACGACATGCCGAAGTTCACACCTGAGAGCCAGAACTCGTCCTGCACGAACAGGACTTGCGAACCAGGCACCTGGCCCGTGGCACCGTAGGTGGCGCTGTAGGGCACAGTCGAGGCGTCAATATACGGGTTCAACTGGTTGCCCGGGCGGGCCACGTTGTTCACGTACAGGAAGTTGTACCCGACGAACAGCGACAGCGATTGCGTCAGGTTTAGGCCGAAGTTCATCGTCAACTCGGGGATGACGGCGAACTCGTCGTTGTTGTAGCGACCGATGTTCGTGGAGTTGGCGTACAGGCCGCCATAGGCACCACCACTCTGCCCGGTCACCGGGTTCACGAACGTGGTCGAACCTTGAATCTCCAGCACCTGGTGCATGTTACCCACACCGAGCTTGAACGTGCTCTGCAAGCTAAACATGCCGTAGCGGCATTCGTGTCGCAGGGCAAAGGTGCCACCGTTGAAGTTATTGGTCGCCTTGAAGCGATCAACAATCTGCACGGTCGCCGGAGCGGTTGTCGTGGTCCCGTTCACGTCCACCGGGATCGGAGTCACCCTGGTGCCAATCTGGACCGGCACACCAAACGGACCCGGAGCAAAGATCGGGGTGATGTTCACCGAGTTCAGAGTGCTCATGCTCTGAATGGTGAAGTCTTCCTTGATCTGCATGAACCGGTAGCCCGCCAGGAAATCGATCGAGTTCCACATCTTCGTGGTCGGCTCGGAGCGGAACAGGTTCCATACGGCGTTGGCTTCGACACTCCAGTTGGAGGTGGAAGTCGAGATCGCTGCGCTGCCAACGCTGAGGCCAAGGTTGGCGATCACCAGACTGGTCGAACCGGTGGTCGTGTCAACATACGGTCGGGCCAGCAGCGGGATGCCAACCGAGCTGGAGCCCGGCAACACCGTGGAGAAATACTGGCTGATCAGCTTGCGTTCCGTGTAGAACCCACTGACTTCAGCACCGAAGCGACGATCGGCGTCGCCCATGAAACCGCCGGTCAGCCGGAAGCCGCTGATCGAACTGTAGTTGATATCGTTGGTCGGAACCAGTTGGATGGTGCTCGGGTTATTGAGCAAGCCACCCTGGTTGGGCGAACTCGTGGTCAGCAGTGGGAAGTCCACCGGTTGACCCTTGGCGAACCACAAGAGGTAGTCGCCCGACATCCAGAACCGCGGTGCGGTTCCATAGGCACCTGCACCCCCGCCGCCAGCACCACCGCCGTTGGGCGGCGGCTGGAACATGGGTGCAGTGTACGGACCCGGTGGCGGGTACATCGGCCCGGGCGGCGGCCCGTAGCTCCCGACCGGCCCTAACCCTTGCGGGTCGCCCGGAGGGCCCACCGCGATGGGTGGCATAATCACTGGTGCGAGTTGCCCATCGATCGGGATTACATCTCCCCCGACGCGGGCCAGACCGGGTGGCAGAGTGCCAGCCGATCCAATTGGCATCGGCGACTGACCCCAGGCCCCCCCGGCCCCGGCTGCCAGCGCCGCAATCGATCCAAGAATCCTTTTTCGCATGGCACGCTCCTGCTCTGCCAGCCGTGGCGGGACGA
>JBGTAO010000236.1:0-17410 GCA_041749835.1 Gemmata sp.
GGCGGATAACCCGTTATGCCGCGCTCACTTCAGGTGAACGTGCCAACGAGCGGGGTGTACCGCCGTTACAGCGGGTAGAGTTGCTCGGCGAGCGCCATTGCTACCCCGATTTATTGGGCCGTTGTTCACCCAAGTCTGCACGGCTGATTGGTCCTTGGGGTCGCGGGTTTGGCATGGCGTGGCCGTTGAGCCGTGTCGTACAATTAGGGCTACGCTTTGTATCTCAACCGGGCTGTGCGGGCTGCCCTCGCCACCACAACCCACTGAAGGAGCGTCTGGGCAATGACCTTCCTAAAACGCCTTCGGGTACTGCCAGCGCTGCTGGGGGTGGCCGCTGCCCTCACCGCAGTCGGTACTTCCCTGTTCGGCGATGTTCGTCCTGGTTCAGGACCAACCGCTTCCACCAATCCGACGCGCCCCGATGGCGCATCGCTCGTGGAAGAATTGGCCGTATCCAAATTCGCCAAGCTCCCCGCGCTCACTTACCAACTGCGTGATGGGGAAATGCTCTTCGCCTGGCAGATCAAACCGACTGTCGAGGCGGCTGCACCACGAGCCCGGGACATCCTCGTGCTCGTCGACACCTCCGCCAGCCAGGCGGGCCGGCCGTTGCAACAAGCTCGGCAGATCCTTACGGGTCTTTCCGCAGCCCTTACTCCGAACGACCGGATCAGCATCTGGTCGATCAGCACACCCGCTGCAACACGGGCGCTGACGAAAGACTTCCAACCGGCCAACTCCGACGATGTCCGCCACGCGACCGCGGCCATCACCGAAGTGGAATACGGCTCGGGTGCGACCGACCTTCAGAATGCCTTGAACAAGTCGTTGGCCACACTGGCCCCGAATCGCACCCGTCAGCAACTGGTGCTGTTACTGGGCGATGGCGAAAGTGCCTTCAACCCGATTTCGGAGACCGAACGGATCGGCCTCGGGGCCCGCATGGAGGCATCGGATGTCGCCTTCTTCGCCGTGCCGCTAGGTGTGAAGGTCAACCCACAAAACCTTCACGGCCTCGCGGCTCTGACGGGAGGTTCGATCGTTCGACTGCAAGAAGACGTTTCGATCTCGGCCAAGCGAGAGGAGTTCATCTCTCGGCTCAAGACCACGATCGATGTGCCCGTGGTGAAAGTGAACAAGTTCCAGTTCGGTGGTGAGGTCGCGGAGGCATACCCGACCCGACTGCCGCCGCTGCGAGCCGACCGTTCGACGCTGGTGATGGGGAAGTTGGTCAAGCCCGCTCCCGCCATCACGCTGAGCATCACTGGAACGGTCGCCAATCGTGCGAGCACTATCAATCTGACCGAGAAACTGCCCAACCCGCAACTCGATCACTTCTTCCTGAATTTGATGGTCGATCAGTGGCGCAGTGCTCCTCACAAGGACGCACCCGCGATGCTGCAATCGGAACGGGCTCTGGCTCTGGCCAGCACACAAGTGAAGCTGTACCGCGACGAGTTCCTGGTTCAGGCAGTGTGGGCCGTGACCGCGTCGCAGTGGGATGAAGCGACCAAGTTGTACAAGGCCGCGCTCAAGATCGACCCGAACGACGGCGAAGCTAAAGCGGGCCTGGGGCTCATCGAGAAGCTCAAGAGCGGCAAGATCACCAAGGCCGAGATCGAGCAAAGAATCTCGGCCAAGGCTGATGCACTGAAGGTGACGCCGAATGCTGTGGCTCGCACGGTGGTGCAGGATGTGGCCAAGCAAGACCCGGTTCCGCCCGTTGGTGGTGCCGGCCCTGGTGATCCACCTCCGGGAGCCGTCGATCTGATCGCCGAAGCGGCTGCCAAGCGGCAAGTGGAAGAACAACGATACCGCGTACTCGTTGAGAACACCATTCGCCGAGCGCGACAGCTCCTGCGGACCGATCCCGATGGCGCGTACCAGGATCTCAAGATCCAGCGCGATGAAATCGCGTCCTACGATGGCATCAGCAACCCTGTCCGCAATCAACTCATGGCCGATCTCGAATCCGTGATGCGCGAGATCTTCCTGAAGGGCTCCGAGATCAAGCGGCAAGCCTCGGCGGAGCGCGAAGCGATCGCCAAGACTCGCCAACGGCTCAACGAGTTCGACCGCGAGATCGACGATCAGAACCGGATCAAGAACCGGATCGACCAGTTCCGCCAGTTGATGAAGCAAGCCCGCTTCGAAATGGCGTACCAGGAAGCCCAGCTCATGATCCAGGAGCGGGTTGTGAAGGGCCAAACAGTTCCGCCCCAGGCCGTCGCAAGCTACATCATTGGGCAGCAGGCCATGCACCTGCGAGAATGGAACGAACTGGTTCGCATTCGCCAGGATCGCTTCCTGCTCACCATGATGCAAACTGAGAAGTCGGCCATTCCTTACCCTGATGAACCCCCTGTACACTTCCCGCCCGCAGCTGTGTGGCGTGAACTGACAGCACTGCGGAAAGAAGCTTACGAGAACTCGAACCTCGGTCCCGCCCCGCCCCAATCGTTGATCGATCTGCGGCGCAAAGTCGAGGAGCTGGAAGTTGAGCCGATCGAGAACATCAACGAGATTCCGCTGGTCGAATTGCTCTCGCGGCTGTCGAAGCAAAACAGCGACAAGACCGGCTTCCCCGGGCCGCTGACCTTCGTGATTAACGAACAGAACTTCCGTGCGGAGAACGTGAACGACATCACGGAGAAGAAGCCCCGGCTGGCGGCGACCAACTTGCGCGGCATGAAGCTCGGTAGCTTCCTCGATATCGTCTTGCTCTCGATGAACGCCACGTACATCGTGCGACCGGAATACATCGAGATCACGACCTTCAACCGCCGGCTCGAGGAGAAGGTGACACGAGTCTTCCCGGTGGCCGATCTCGTCATTCCGATTCCCAGTTCGGTGAACCAGGCCACGTTGAACCAAAACCTGTTCTTCCAGAATCAGCAGTTGGCCATCTTCGGCCAGGTGATTGGCCAAGCAACGTTCCAGGGCTTCGGTGGTGCGTTCGGTGGCCAGGGTGGCCAGGGTGGCCAGTTCGGCGGTGGCGGTCAGTTTCCTGGCGGTGGTGGCGGTTTCGGTGGTGGTATGGGTATGGCACCGGGTCCGTTCGGGATGGGTGGCGGTGGCCCAGCCCCTGGTAATATGGGTTTCGGTGGTGGTTTCGCTGGTGTGGGTGGCGGCCAGCTTGGCCAGTTCGGTAACCTGGGTGGTCAGTTTGGTATCCAGGGTGGCGATCAGAGCGGGTTGCTCATGCAGATGATCACGGAAACGGTTGCTCGCGGTGAATGGGCTCAGGCTCCCAACCCGAACGTTCAACCGGGCCAGGAGGAAGAGCAACCGCTGCTACCTGTGAACCAACTCAACTCGCTGGGCTATTACCCGCCGGCGAAGGCACTGATCGTTCGGGGGACGAGCCGTTACCACCCGAATGCGTCGCTCAAACTGCGATCGGTCGATGGCATGGCCGCTGGTCCGGTGAATCCGCGTGGCAACGGCGGGCCGATTGTGATCGGGCCGGGTGGTGGCAACCCTGCCAACCCCAACGTCGGTGGCAAACCCGTGGCTGTCAAGCCGCCGAAGAATCCGGATGCGAGCACCGTTGCAGCCGATGGTGCTGGCAAGCCGACACTCACCGATCCCAAGTTCGATGCAGTCGCTCTGAAGAAGCGGCTCAGCTCCGACCCGAAACGGAAGTGGAGCGAGGCAATCGACTGGACCGTGACCGATCCGGGCCTCATCGTCGCCAGTGCTGAATTCATGATCGACATGGATGAGCACATGAGTGCCGTGGAGATCTTGAAAGGCAGCATGCGAAAGGGGCTCACAACCGATGCGTGGGCTCACGAGGCCTTGGCGGTCGCTCTTCAGATGAGCCAGGCAACATCGGTCGAAATCGAGCGAGCGGCTGTTTCAGCCATCGACCTCGACCCGACCGACTCCCAGGCTTACCTCAAAGCAGCCCGGGCCGAGGCGGAGCTAAAGAACCATGACCAGGCGTTGGTGTTCACCAAGCGTGCGGCGGAGTTCTCGCCCGATCAACCGGCCGCTTACGCCAACACGCTGGCCTACGCCGAGTTCGCCAGTGATCTGAAAACCGATGCCGTTGTGTGGGCCGCCCAAAACCTCTTGAAGCGAGACTGGAACACCACCGACGGGATCAACTACCACAAGCAGGTCGCCGATCGGCTGCCGAAACTGGTGACCAAGCTCGAAGCAACGGGCCAAAAGACCGATTCGCTCCGACAAACCCTGACCGAGCAAACCCAGCGTGATCTCGTTATCGAACTACTGTGGCAAGGCTCGGCCGACCTCGACCTCACCGTAACCGAGCCAGGTGGTTCGACCTGCTCGGCCACCCAGAAGCGAACCACCGGCGGTGGTGTTCTGAAGCCGGACGTTCTGGAACAACAGGACGGCGGCCGCTCGGAAATCTACACCGCAGCTCTGGGTTTCAACGGATCCTACAAGATCACGGTCAAGAAAGTGCTGGGTCGCCCGATTGGGGATACAGCAACACTCTGGGTCACTCGTTACAAGGGCACACCCCGCGAGACCCGCGACCTGATCACCGTGGATCTGAAGGAGCCCAAGTCGACCGAGGTTCGCCTCGAACACGGTAGCCGCACCGAGATGGCTTCGGTGACACGTGAAATCTCCGAACAGCGAGCACGAACCACGGGTGCCACACTGACTTCGGGTCCATCGGGTCTGGGTGGCGGGTTCGGGTCTCTTGCTGCGGGTCCGGACGTCACCAGTGGTGGACCGAGCTTGCCATTGGTGTCCTCGACAACCGAAACCCGCTTGCCCGGGATCGGCTCGACAGCATCGGACCTGCGGGCCACCATGAAGGTGAACCCGGACCGCCGGAGTGTGAGCTTCCACGTGAACCCGGTGTTTGGAACCGGGGGTGAAGTGAGCATGCCCAAGGTTCCGCTGCTGCCGGGGAGCGAAGAACGCTAAGTGGAGCGACCATGATAAACCTTGGTTCTGACTGAACCCGAACAGCACCCGAAGGGTCTTCCCTTCGGGTGCTGTCGTTTTGGAATGCCAACGGCTGGCGTTGTTTTCGCGCAGGAATCGAAACAGTTGCGTGAGTCCGGGTTTTGCCCCCGTACAATGTGTCATCGGACCACAGGGAGAACTCCTATCAGCAAAGCATTCGATCATCAACGGGACGAGCTTTCGGTTGCCCGCGAAAAGGCCGTGCTGGTCAGCATAGCACTTCCCGAACGTCCCTGGCAAACGAACGACCCGTGCGACGAAATCCGTGGGCTCGCTGCTACTGCCGGGGCCACCATCGTGGGTCAACTGCTTCAAAAGCGGCAGGACATCCAGCTTGCCACCTACATCGGCTCGGGCAAACTTCGAGAACTCAGTGAACTCGTCGAGGCCGCGGATGCCGACGTGGTGATCTTCGATAACGACCTCTCGCCGGCCCAAGCACGCAACTTGGAAAAAGCGACCGGTGTGAAGGTGCTCGATCGCAGCGAGTTGATCCTGGACATCTTCGCAACCCGAGCACAGACTGTCGAAGCCCGGTTGCAAGTGGAGCTGGCACAACTCGAGTACTCACTGCCACGCCTTAAGCAAATGTGGAGCCACTTGAGTCGCCAGAAAGGCGGTGGCATTGGCTTGCGTGGCCCAGGCGAAACCCAGCTCGAAAGCGACCGCCGACTCGTGGGTAGCCGGATTCGGGACCTGAAGCACCGGCTCGCCGAGGTGCAGGCTCGTAAAGAACGCGAGGTCAAGAGCCGCTCCGGCGAGCACACGGTCTCGCTGGTGGGCTACACCAACGCCGGCAAGTCGCAATTGATGAATACGTTGACCCGTGCGGGCGTGTATGTGTAGAATCATCTCTTCTCCACGCTCGACACGCGAACCCGGCTATGGCACATCCGCGACTGGGGCCGGGTCTTGCTTTCCGATACGGTCGGCTTCATCCGCGATCTGCCCCACCATCTCGTAGCGTCCTTCAAGGCCACTCTTGCCGAAGCACGCCATGCCAAGCTTTTGTTGCACGTGGTGGATGCCAGTAATCCGCAAGCCGAGGATCACATCCGTGCGGTGAACGAAGTGCTGAAGGAACTCGATTGCCACAACAAGTCGACGATCCTGGTGCTGAACAAGGTGGATAACCTGATCGATCGCTCGGTACTGCATGTGTTGGAAGCGCACCATCCGCGTGCGATCGCTGTCAGTGGGTTAACGGGGGAAGGAATCGACAAGCTCGAAGAAGCGGTGATGGAGGAGCTGGCAGCGGAATTCGCGGAAGCCGAAGTCGTGACTGAAGCGGGTAATGGCCGCGTGCTGGCGTTTCTGAATGCCCATGCCGAGGTGTATCGTCAGGAGTTCCGCGACGACTCTAACGAGGTGATCGTGCGCTGCCATCTCCCACGGCATCTGCTGCACCACATCGCCGGACCGACGGTGAAAGTGCGTTTCCTGGAGCGCGCTTCCGCCGTGACAGAACCACCCACGCGCGAAACCGCGTGAGCCATGCCATGGTGGCTTCCCTGGGACCGCGGTCGTCCTGATCGCACCTGTGCAAATGACCGGGAGGCTCACGCCTCCCGCTCGCCCAAACGCCATTCACCCTGGGACCGCGGTCGTCCCGACCGCTCTTTTGCTATCTTGTGCTAATGACCGGAGGGCACACGCCCTCCGCTCGCCATGTCATGCTCACGCCTTCCGCTCGCCATGTCATGCTCACCAGTTCAGTTGGTACAATGGCGTCATGCCAGAAGTGCTCATCATTGACGACGAAGAGCCAATTGCCTGGGGCCTGCGCCGGGCCTTCGAGCGCGAGAAGTATCGCGTGGGAGTCGCGGCCTCCGCGGAAGCAGGGATCACGCAGGCGCAGCAGAACCCACCGGATGTTATCTTTCTGGATATCCGCTTGCCCGGAATGGATGGGCTGGCCGCCCTGGCCAAGCTGAAGCAGGCCGCACCTACGGCCGCGATCATCGTCATTACTGCACACGGCAACCTGAACACAGCTGTCCGCGCGGTCGAAGGTGGCGCGTTCGATTATCTTGCGAAACCCTTCGAGCTCGCTCAGGCTCTCGATTCCGCGAAGCGAGCGTTGGAGCGGGGGATACCGACACCCGAAGAATCACCAATTCCGATTCGTGATCCACTCGATTCCTCACCCGATGCCATCATTGGCCGCAGCCCTGCGATTCAGGCAGTCTTCAAGCGCATTGCTTTGGTCGCACCGACCACCGCGTGTGTGCTGATCACGGGGGAAAGCGGCACCGGCAAGGAGTTGGTGGCCCGCGCCATTCATGCTCATAGCCCGCGACGGAACCGGCCGTTTCTCACGGTTCATATTGCAGCACTCAATCCGAACCTGGTGGAAAGTGAACTCTTTGGCCACACCAAGGGCGCGTTCACTGGTGCGGATAAACCCCGTGAAGGACTTCTGACACTGGCCAGCGGGGGAACCGTGTTCCTGGACGAACTTGGGGATATTCCCCTTTCGGTGCAGGCGAAGTTGCTCCGCGTCCTGGAACGGCAGGAAGTGATTCCGCTCGGTGGTGGCCAACCGCACCAAGTGGACGTGCGCATCGTCTCGGCAACCCACGCCGATCTCTCTGTTGCGGTGAGCGAAGGCCGCTTTCGCCATGACCTGCTGTTCCGGCTCAATGTCTACCCGATTCACCTACCCTGTTTGCGTGATCGGCTCGACGATGTTCCCTTGTTGGCCGAGCACTTCCTACACAAGTTCGGCGTGACGAATCCCGCAGCGGTGTTACAGGCTGATACGCTGGAGTTTTTGAAGTCGCGCCCGTGGCCCGGGAATGTTCGGGAGTTGCGCAATGCGCTGGAACATGCAGCGATCGAGGCGCGCGGTGGCCCACTGCGACCCGAGCAATTCCCCGAGCCGATGATGAAATCCGGCCCGGCCGGGCTGGAAGAACGCTTGAAATCATTGATCGCGGAATGGGTCCAGCAGAAAGCGCGTCGTTCCGATGCGGAACCGGGCGAGCTGTATCAACAGGTGCTCGAAGTGGTCGAACCTGCACTGATCGATGAGGTCTTGCGGCAACTGGATGGGAATCGGTTGGCTGCGGCCCGCTGGCTGGGGCTCGCGCGGGCGACCGTTCGCAAGTTGATCCGCAAGTACCATCCGACTGTCGATGAACCGGATGGCGACGATTAAGCCGCGGTTCGTGTTCCTCGTGCCGGATTCCCGAGCCTTGATCTCTGAACACCCTCAGGAGTAATCCCATGCGTCGTGGTTCTGTACTCTTCTTGATCGTGGCCCTGGCCGTGCCGCCACTTGCCACCGGGCAGGAGCCCAATCACGCCATAACGCCGGACGATTATTCCAGTGTGAACACCATCACGGAAGCTGCCATCTCGCCCGACGGCAAACAGGTGGCCTATTGCCTGGCGACCTGGAATAAGAAAGCGGACAACCGGCGCAGCGAATTGTGGGTCGTCGATACCGATGGCAAGGGGAAGCCGAAACAGCTCACCAGTGATCGGGCCAACGATCGCCACCCGAAGTGGAGCGCCGATGGTCAATCGATTTACGTCATCGCCAATCGCAGTATCGGTGCTGCGAAAGGGAGCGGCCCAAGCCAGGTGTGGCGCGTACCACTGAATGGCGAAAAACCTGTTGTCATCACCAAAGCCGCACGCGGGGTCGTGGCATACGATTACGCAGCCCAGGCCGATGCCATCGACTTCACTGTTGATGCAACCGCGACCGATGCCGACGATTTCGCCGCGCTGCGCAAGAAGTTCGCCGGCCCCCAGTATGGTTCCGGCAAGCGCACGGTCAGCGAACTCTTCCGCTTGAATATGAAGGATGAGAAACCCACGCCCGAGAAGCTCTTTGGCGAGAACCGGTACATCCGGGAGTTCGCCACCACGGCCAACGGGAAGCGAATTGCCATGGTCACAGCCATCGACGATTCGGTGCTCAAGTCGGAGGGAGAATCGCGGGTAGATGTGTGGGAAAATGGCAAAACGGTTACGCCGCCCACAGCGAGCTATCGCGCCAAGGCTTCGAGCCCGCATGCCTGGCTCGAGCACCTTGCCTGGAACCCCGAGGGAAATCGCTTCGCCTTCTGCGCCATTCACGATGCCTTCCCCGCGGAGATCATCCTGGGTCACCTGAGCGAAGACAAGTGGGCAACCACACGCATGAACCGGAATGGGACGACCGAAGTGAAGGGTTACGGCTCACCGCTCATCTGGAGCGATGCCACGCACGTGTGCTTCCTGAACGACAAAGCTGGCGACTCGGGCGTGTACGAGTATGGTGTCGAATCGCCGCACACACTCCGGGCCTGGAGCGGGAAGAACAGAGCCGTCTACGGTTTCGCTGTTGCCGCGAGTGGCGAATTCATCGTGACGATCGATGGTGCCGCGACACGCTTCCCGGAACTCGTGATGATCCCACGCGATGCCCGCAAGCAGGTCGTGCTGACCGATGTGAACCCGCACACCAAAACGTGGAAGTTGCCGACCGTAGAACATATCACGTGGAAGGCTCCCGACGGCACGGAAGTCGGTGGCCCGCTGGAGTTGCCCCCGGGCTGGAAGAAAGGCGATAAGCCGCTGCCACTGGTCGTTGCCATCCACGGTGGCCCCACGACTTCGAGCGCCAACGACCTCCGCTTCGATCCGCACAACGGCCGGCTCTACTTCGCGGCCAAAGGTTACGCGGTGTTGTGCCCGAACTACCGCGGCTCGACCGGCTACGGCGACAAGTTCGTGACCGATCTGGTGGGCAACGAAAACGATGTCGAGGTGAACGACATCCTCGCGGGCATCCAGCACCTGATCAAGCTGGGAATCGCCGACCCGGAGCGGATTGCCGTGATGGGTTGGAGCAACGGTGGCTACCTCACGAATTGCCTCATCACGCTCAAAGATCCACCCGTGAAGATTCGTGCCGCTTCGAGCGGCGCGGGCATTCTCGACACGGTTGCCGAGTGGGGCTTCAACGACGAGCCCGCCTACCCCATGGTGTTCAAGAAGGGCGCACCGTGGGAACAGCCCGAGATCTACCGCAAGACCTCGCCCACCTATGGCCTCGGCAACGTCAAAACTCCGACACTCATCCACGTTGGCGGGAACGATGTCCGCTGCCCACCGGGCCATAGCCGCATGCTCCACCGGGCACTCAAAGCGTATGTTGATGTGCCCACGGAACTGCTGGTTTACCCCGGCGAACCGCACGGCCTCGGCAAACTGAGTCATCGCACTGCCAAGATGGAATGGGATCTGGCATGGTTCGAGAAGTACTTGAAGAAGTGATCGCGTTGGCTCGAGTTGGGAGTTCTCCCGTAGAGTGAGCAAAAGCCAAAGCTTCTCGCTTGCTCACCCTGCGGAAGAATCCTCAACCACGCTACCGATTTCGACTGCGGATCAGTCTTCCTGGGCTCGCTTGGGGAGCGTCAGCAAGAGCAAGATGATCCCGACTATGGCACTGACGACCGAACCGGTGAGCGTGCCGATCTTGCCGGCGGCGAGCAAGTGCGCATCTCCGGAAAACGCCAACCCGGCCACGAACAGCGACATCGTAAAACCAATACCGGCCAGCAAGCCGCCACCCAGCATGATCCACCAGTTCACATTCTGGGGGAGCGTGGCGATGCCCACTTTGACCGCGACAAAACTGAACAACACGATGCCAATCGGTTTACCCAGGAACAGCCCCAGCGCCACCGCGGTCGCCACGGGGTTTGTTAGCTCAGCAACTTCGACATGAACCCCGGCATTCGCCAGCGCGAACAGGGGCATGATGAGGAAACCGACCCAGGGGTGCAGCCCGACTTCCAGCCGTTCCAGAGGCGAGATCCCTTCCCGCGCGGTGAACTCCACCGCTTTGAGCGTGTCGTGGCGTTCGGGGCCATCACCGGGTACGTTTTCGATGGCATCGCGGAGCACCTCCACCAAAGTCTTATCGCCAATCCAGGCTTTCGCCGGGGTCAGCAACCCAAGCAACACCCCCGCGATGGTGGGGTGAACGCCCGACTTGTACACCGCCAGCCAGATCAAGGCACCGATCACCACATAAACGGGGACGGTACGAACGCCAGCGCGGTGTAAACCATAAGTCAGCACGAACCCGGCCGTGGCCAAACCCAGCATCGTGAAATTGAGCCCGGAGCTATAGAAGAAGGCAATCACAACTACCGCACCGATATCGTCGGCAATCGCCAGCGAGAGCAGCATGATCTTGAGGCCGAACGGAACTCGCTTACCCAGCAATGCCATGACACCCACCACGAAGGCGATGTCGGTGGCCATGGGGATACCCCAGCCGTGCTCTCCGGGCTGCCCCGCTTGCAGGAAATAATAGATCGCGGCCGGCACGAGCATTCCGCCCAGTGCCGCCACCACGGGGAGCGCAGCCTTGCGAGAATCGCGTAGCTCGCCTGCGACCATCTCGCGTTTGATTTCCAGGCCGACAACGAAGAAAAAGATCGTCATCAGCACGTCATTGATGAGGAAGTGCCCAAGTTCGCCACCGAGCTTCAGCGGCCCGAATTCGATGCCCACCGGGGTGTGCCAGAGCTTATGATAATCGTCGGCGTAGATCGAGTTCGCCAGCACCATGGCGATGATCGTGCACACAAAGAGCACAAGCCCGCTAGCCGACTCCACCTCCAGGAAATTGGCCAGTGGACGTGTCCAGCGACGGACGGGCGGGACAGGTAAGTGCGGATTGGTGCGTTTGGTTTTCTTTGCCATGAGACCTGTTGTAGCAACACGCTTCGTCGTGGCCCATTACTGAACTTTGCGCCGACTCCAGAGTTCGGTGATCCGCCGAACGGTCACGAAGAAAACGGGTGTCAGGAAGATGCCGAAGAGAGTCACGCCAAGCATCCCGGCGAACACGGCAGTGCCGAGAGCCCGCCGCATTTCCGCTCCCGCACCTTCGGCAAGAACTAACGGGACCACACCGATTACGAAGGCCACAGAGGTCATGATGATGGGCCGTAACCGCAGCCGGCACGCCTCCAGCGCCGCGGTGTAGCGATCGGCACCGGCATCGGCACGTTGCTTGGCGAATTCGACAATCAAAATGGCGTTCTTGCAGGCCAGTCCCACCAGCACCACGAAGCCGACTTGCGTGAAGATGTTGATCTCCATTCCCGCGACTCGCACGCCCACGGCAGCACTAAGCAAGCACATGGGCACAACGAGGATTACGGCCAGTGGCAGGCCCCAGCTTTCGTACTGCGCGGCCAGCACCAGGAACACCAGGACCACGCTGAGCACGAACGCCCGCAGTGCCGTGTCCTTGGTTTGGAGTTGGAGCAGTGCCAGCTCGGTCCACTCGGCTTTCATGGTTGGTGGGATCGTCGTGGCAGCACGCTCCATTGCCGAAATCGCTTGGCCAGAACTCACCCCGATGGCCGGTGACGCATTCACAGCGACTGCGGGGTAGAGGTTGTACCGCTGAATCAGCACAGGCCCGGTTGTATTTGCGACAGAAAGGAACCCGGCCACCGGCACCATCTGCCCAGAGGAGTTCTTGACCTGGATCCGCTTCAAGTCCGCGATCCGTTGCCGAAACCGAGCGTCGGCCTGAATGTTCACCTGCCAAGTTCGCCCAAAGAGATTGAAGTCGTTCACATAGAGCGAGCCAAAGTAGACCTGCAGCGCACTGATGATCTCACTGGTGGATACATTCATCGAGTGGGCGGCATCGCGGTCGATGTTCAAATAGAGCCACGGAGTGTCGGCGCGGAAGCCGGTGAAGACATCGCGCAACTCGGGTTCCTCGGCGGCACGTTCAACCAGCATCTTCCCCGCTTCTTCAAGTGCCGTGGCCCCCGTCGCATTGGGGTCCTCGATGATGAGCTTGAAGCCACCGGCGTTCCCCAGGCCATCGACCGGCGGCGCGCCGAGAACCGTGATATCGGCACCGGTCACTTCCGTACTGAGTTCACTTTGAAGGCGGGTGGCAATCGCGTCTGCGGTCAGTTCCGGAGCCCGCCGATTCGGGAACTCGTCGAGCATCACATAGAGCGTGCCGAAGTTCGGGGCATTGGTTCCCAGCAACACCGATTGCCCCGAGACGCTGACCGTGTGCTTGACGCCGGGCACCTTCTTGGCCACCTCTTCGAGCAGCCGCATTTGCCGCTCAGTTCGGTCGAGTGATGCGGCGTCGGGAAGTTGCACATTCACCAGCAAGTAGCCTTTGTCCTGAGGCGGGATGAAGCCGCTGGGTGTCGTGGTGATGAGTTCGTACGTCAGGTACAACAGCCCACCAAACAGTACGAGCACAATCAGCGAGACCCGTAAGGCCGCACCGACCAACACCAGATAGCCACGGGTCATCCCATCGAACCCTGCGTTGAAGGCGGTGAAGAGATACCCCAGCGCACGGTTCAGCACGATTCGCAAGAACCAGCCCACCAGGCCACCGGCCAACCCCGCCAACACGGGGACCATCCACCCGGGCACGGCGGCCAGTTGCGGAATCGCCTCCAGATGATGCGTGAGCCACCAGTAACCCAGGACCGCACCGGCCAGGGGGAAAGCGATGCGCGGGAGCGGTTCAGCGGATTCACCCGGCGCTTTCGGCTTCAGTAACAGTGCACAGAGTGCCGGGCTGAGCGTCAGCGAATTAAAGGCTGATAGCAGCGTGGATACCGCGATCGTGACTGCGAACTGGCGATAGAACTCGCCAACAATTCCGGAGATGAACACGCACGGCACAAACACGGCGGTGAGGACGAGCCCTACGGCAACCACGGGGCCGGCCACGGCATCCATAGCTTTTGCAGTGGCTTCCCGCGGCGAGAATCCTTCCTCGATGTAATGCTGCACCGCCTCGACCACCACAATCGCATCATCGACCACGATCCCCACCGCCAGGACCAACCCGAACAGTGTGAGGTTGTTGACCGAATAACCCAGCACCGACATGACCGCGAACGTTCCAACGATCGCAACCGGTACCGCCGCCAGCGGAATAATGGCCGCACGCCAGCTTCCCAAAAACACCAGCATCACAAGCGCAACCAGGATCACGGCATCGCGGAGTGTATGGAAAACTTCGCTGATGGATTCTTCAATGAATGGCGTGGTGTCGTACACGATGGCGTAATCGATGCCATCCGGGAACCGGCCGCGGAGTTCCTCCATCTTGGCCTTCACACGCTGGGCCGTGGCGATCGCATTGGTGCCGGGCAACTGGTAAATCGAGAGCGCCACCGAAGGCTTGCCATCCAGCGTACACGATTGATCGTAGTTCAGTGCTCCGAGGCGAATCGTGGCGACATCCTTGAGCCGCACCACACGCTGCCCTTCAGCATCCGACTTCAGGATCATCTCGGCGAATTGCTCGGCGGAGGTCAATCGTCCTAGCGTGTTGATGGTGTACTGGAACACCTGCTGATTCGGCGCGGGGGGTTGCCCGACTTGTCCAGCGGCGACCTGGGCATTTTGCTGTTCGATCGCATGAACCACGTCCGCCGCGGCCACGCCTTTGAGTGCGAGCTTCTCGGGGTCCAACCAGATGCGCATCGAGTAATCGCGTTGCCCCAGGTACGTGATATCCCCTACACCCTGCAATCGGGCCAATTCGTCGCGGAGTTGGATGGTGGCGTAGTTGCTCAGGTACAGGAGCACCTCTTGCCGGCGCTCAGAGTTCTCCGCATCCGGGCCTGTGCCGTACAGGTTGACGATCATCAACTGGCTTGGCGATTTCTTCTTCACCGTCACGCCGCGCCGTTTCACCAGATCGGGCAGTACCGGTTCCGCCAGGTTCACGCGGTTCTGCACCAGCACCTGCGCGATATTCAGATCGATGCCCGGCTTGAAGGTGACGGTAAGCGCGTACGTACCGTCGTTGGCACACGTGGAAGACATGTACAGCATGTCTTCCACGCCATTGACTTGCTGTTCGATCGGCGCGGCCACGGTGTCGGCGACCGTCTGGCCGTTGGCTCCCGGATAAATCGCGGACACCTCGATCGTGGGCGGCGTGATGTCCGGATACTGGGCGACCGGCAACGACGTGAGCGCAACCGCCCCGGCCAGTGTCACGATCAGTGATAGCACCGAGGCGAAGATCGGTCGGTCGATAAAGAATCGCGTGAACATCGTCGATTGCCAGTGAAGGAGGTGCGGGCTATTTGGGCGAAACTGGTTTACGGTCGCGGAGTCGCTTAGCGCTCGCGCGGCCTGCATCGCTGATCGCGGTCGCCACGGGGCGGAGGAACTTCAACCGCAGGACGTACAACCCCGCGGCTCCGATTGCCACAACCCACGGGTGCAAGAAGAGCGAACCCCGGGTGAGCCGATCGACCACACCAAAGAACACTGGTGTCAGAAAGATGCCGAACACGGTGACGCCAAGCATGCCACCGAGCACAGCCACGCCAATTGCCTGGCGCATCTCGGAGCCGGCCCCGCGAGCCACGGCCAGCGGCAGCACACCCAGCATGAAGGCCACCGAGGTCATGATGATCGGGCGATACCGCAGTTTGCAAGCGTCGATGATCGCTGTGTGGAGATCGGCACCCCGATCGCGAGCCACCTTGGCAAACTCCACGATCAGAATGGCGTTCTTGCACGCCAGCCCGATCAAGACTACGAAGCCCACCTGAGTAAAGATGTTCACATCTTGCTTGCCGATACCCAGACCGAGCACCCAGCGGTTCATGCTCTTGATCGGCCCCTTGTCGATCCATTGCCCGAGCCCAGCGAGCCAGGAGTTATCGTAGTAGCGCAAACCACTGCGTTGTTCACGCGGCAGTGTCTGGAGCAGGGTATCCAGTTGCGTGGGATCAGGCGCTGGCAAGAGTCGCAAGCTGGCCAGCGTTTCAACTGCGGAACCGGGATCGGTGATCCAGACGGCCGCGAGCGAACAGGCCACGCATACCGGTACCACAAGGATGACGGCCAGAGGAAAGGCCCAGCTTTCGTAAAGCGCGGCCAAGACGAGGAAGACAAATGCCACCGAGAGCCCGAACACGATCGCGCCGGTATTCCGCGATTGCCGTTCCAGGAACATCAGTTCCGTCCACTCATACGCCATGCGAGAAGGAAGCTCTTGCTCCGCGAGTTTCTCCACCACGGCGATAGCATCACCGGAGCTGGTCCCCATCGAGACATTCCCGTTGACTGCGGCAGCGGGGTACATGTTGTAGCGTGTAATCACCAGCGGCCCGGTGCGTTCCAGCACCCGTAACACTGCACCCAGAGGCACCATGTCCCCGGCACGGTTGCGCACCTTGAGGTTTTGCACATCGTCGAGCCGATCGCGGAACTGCTCGTCCGCCTGCACGTTCACTTGCCAGGTGCGACCGAACAGGTTGAAGTCGTTGGCGTAGCGGCTTCCCATGCTCGCCTGGAGCGTGGCATACACGTCGTTCAACTCGACTCCGCGTGTCACACAGGCTCCCCGATCGACATCCAGGTACACCTGCGGAGAATTCGTCTTGAAGACGGTGAAGAGCCCGGCGACCTGCTTCTGTTGGTTCGCCTTCTCGATAAAGGCATCGGTTTGCCCCTGCAATACATCCGGGCCAACATCGCCACGATCTTCGATCATGATGCGGAATCCGCCGGCCCGCCCAAGCCCAGAGACGGCCGGCGCGCCGAACACGTTCACTTGAGCTTCCGGTGCAGCCGCGGCGAACTTACCACGGAGTGCAGCGGCGACCTGATCGCCAGAAAGTTCGCGTGCCCGCCGTTGGTCAAATCCCTTGAGGATGATAAACATGGAGCCGAAGTTGGAGCCGTACGCGCTCAGGACAAAGGAGTTCCCCGAGACCGCGTTCGCATGCGCCACCGGCTTCACTTTGCGAACCCAGACTTGCCGTTTCACCTCTTCGAACCACTCGTACTTCGGCAAGATCGTGGGCTTACCTTCCGGCGTCTGGATCAGTGCCCAACGCGACACCCTGATGACAGGTCGCTCTTCACCACCGACTCGCACCTTCAGTCGTCGTTCACCCGGCTGTGGAAGCACGGGAATACGGATACCAAGCAGGTGTACCGTGGCGTTCGGTGGCACCTCAAGAAGCTGCGCCGGAATGGGCACCCGTTCCGTCTTCTCGATTTGCACCGCCCCCGGATCATCCGCAGTCGTGGGAACATCGAGTTCCAGCGCGGTTGCAATCTGGCTGATCTTGCGGATCACGTCCTGAGTGCGCTCCAGGCTCGCACCATCGGGGAGTTGCACACTGGCGATCATGTAGCCCTTGTCCTGCTGCGGGATGAACCCCGTGGGCAAGGACTGGAACGCGGCCACGCCGGCGCTCACGATGGCCAGATAGCCCACGATTACAAAGATGGGGAGACGCAGCCCCAACCCCACCAGCCGGACATACACCCGACCCGACGCATTAAAGGCCCGATTAAAGCTCTGGAAGCCAACGCCCACCACGCGACTGATGAAGTACCAACCAGCCACCGCACCCAGCAACACCGCCGGCACGGGCAGCACCCACGCCGCCGCCTGGCCAAGCCGTTGCCG
>JBGTAO010000237.1:0-4597 GCA_041749835.1 Gemmata sp.
TGGGACGCCGAATCCGGTCAACTCATGCTGACCCTGGCCGACGCCCGCCACCCGATCCTGTCGCTCACCTTCACCGGCAACGGGCGCTGGCTCGTCGCCGGAGCAGGAGGCACCGGCCCCGATGGGGAATGCATCATCTGGGACGGCCGGCCGCTCACGCCGGACGCGGAAAAACCGAACTAACTGGTGATCAACGCGCTCAGACTGTTGCCGGAATAGGGCATCGAGGTGGTACCCGAACTAGGCCCTGTTGACGTTCCAGCTCATCGCCGCGAATCATGTTACGTCATTTTGGCCTGAAAGGAGCTCATGACGTCGTGCGTTACGCGATCACGGATGACCTTTGGAACTCTCTCGATCCGGTCGTCAAACAAGCCAAACGGTACAAGTGTGGATAACCGCCGGTTCTCCCCGAACGAATGTTCTTCGAGGCCCTTCTTTATTGGGCTCGCACGGGAATTCCTTGGCTGGATTTGCCGGACGTCTTCGGAGCCTGGGACGCGGTCTACAATCGCTTCCGACGCTGGGTGGCGTCCGGCAGCCTCAAGACCCTCTTCGAGTTGCTCACCGCGAATCCGGAGTTCGCAGAGGTCCGGCGCGTGCTGATCGACTCGACCATCATTCGAGCCCATCCTCATGCGGCAGGAGCCCGGCGTCGGCAAAAAAAGATCGGTGCGGAAACATCGGCGACGGCCCAGGGACTCGGGCGCAGTCGCGGTGGGTTTACCAGCAAAATCGTGGTGACAGCGACCGACGAAAACACGGCGGTGGAGGTGATTCCGGGGCAGGCCCATGATGCTTCGCGACTGGCACCGATGTTGAAAGCCAGTTGCCAACGTCTGCCGGTGATCGATGAGATGGTCTGCGACAAGGGTTTCGATGGCGACGCCCAGCGGCACGCCTGCCTGGGGCGGGGTGTGTTTCCGAACATCCCGAGCCGCAAGAATTGTCTCGACCCATGGCCGCATGAACCGGAGGGATACAAAGAGCGCAACCGCGTCGAGCGACTGTTCAGCAAGCTGAAGCAATTTCGCCGCGTGGCGACCCGCTACGAGAAGTTGCGTGAGACGTTTCAAGGTGTGATTCACCTCTCGCTCGGGTTCATCCGCTTCCGACATCGAATAAGGACTTCGATCGTCAACACGACCTAATACAAGCCGCATCGCTGCCGGGGAATCCGCGATCGCGTAGGCGGACGAGTTGAAGCATGTCTGAATCGAGTTGAGTCCGGTAACTCCCCGAGTAGGACTCGAACCTACAACAAACCAGTTAACAGAAGACCAGAAAACCTCTGCCGATTGGCTCTCAACTCCAAGAAAATCTACGCTATCCGCACCTTCGCGCCATTGCAAATCTTTACATCCGCACACAGCAGAAATCAGTAACGCACAAGCAGTGCGAAAATGTAGTTCCGTACTGGCTCCGTACATCCCCATGGATCCAGGATCGGGTAACATGAAGACTTTTGATTCAGGCAGAGACACACCAGAGGGGTGGCAACATGGCGGGTAGGAAGCGATACGGCGAAGCCGATCACGAAGTGAGATCCGTGCCAGTGCTGGTCATCAGAGGAAAGCCCACCCGGGCTGAATTCTGCGCCTACGAGGATCCAGGAGAAGACATCGACCCGGTCGAAGAATTCGGAGGGGATCTCCCCACCCGTCGCGAAGCCCACCCCGACGGGGACGGACTCGAGGGCCACTACTGGTGAGTCGGTCGACCCCACGGCCCCGGCGTTTGATCTGGTCACAGGCCCGGCGGGCTGAACGGGTGCAGCGGGTGGCCCAGGCGTGAGCCGAGGGTCAGAGCCTGCGAGCCATCGCCCAGAAAGAGGGTGTCAGCCATGCCCAAGTTGCTCGAGATCTTGGTGAGGCAATGTCAGGTGTAATCCCCGTTACACCTGACTCGGGACCGGCCCCGCCGGCCCAGGTCAGGGGGGCGAGACGGGAAAAGGTATTCGCCGAAGAAGCCAGAGCCAGAGCTGGCTGCCGATTTCGCAGTTGATGCCGCGGGGAACGCAATCCCGAAGCACCTGCTGGACCTGTTCTCACCGGGGTTCCTGACCGAGTCGGCAACCAACTTGCGGGTCATGGCGAAGAATTTCCGTGGGGCAGCCAAGTGGCTGCCCTGGCTCAAGCCAGAGGCCCACCGCAATTTCGAGTCGGTCATCCAGTACGTCGAGGAGTGCATTCCTTACGAGATCTGCGTCCGGTGCGGTGGCGCCAAGACGAGGTGTGCTTATTGCCACTCGACTGGGTACCACCCGCAGTGGAGTGTCGAGGCAGGGTTTAACAAGCCAGAATAAGGGGGGCATGCAGGAGTTACAGTACCGTGAACGGCAATCGTTTCTTCGCCAGATCGATGCGGCGGATGACGACGTGACCCCACGCGCGATCTATGCGGACTGGCTCGAGGAGCGTAGCTTCCCCCGCGGCGACATCGACGTGGCGACATGCGAATTTATTCGCCTGAGTTGCCGGAAGCCGAACTCCCGGCAGACAGCGGCGGAGGACAGGTGGCTGCACGCCAATTGGAGGCGATTGTTGCCGACAATCTACGGGAACGGCCACCTGACGAAAATGTCATCGCGAGATAGCCGGTGGTGCCGGCTTCAATCAAATCGGTGACCGTAATGAGTGACCCCAACACAATCAACTTCAGCATGTACGTGGCAGATGGAAAAGAGCCCGAGTATACCATCATCTACAAGCGCAAGACGTAGTTCCGCTCGCACATCTCTCTATACCTGATCGGGGTTCCGCTATTGCGATGGCGACTCAACCTGAACATCGAGGTTGAGCCGCCATCCGTGTACTTGCCGGTGTTGGGTCACACCAATTGCGATGGTCGTTGATTACTGAAGTGATGACGAACCAATCGATTACCTGACTCATCTGGTACTATCTGTGTTGGCGAGCTTGAGCCATATTCTTCGACTGTCTCTTGGCTTCCAATTGCCCGTGCTATAATACCAAGGCGGTGTTCGCCAGATCTGTGAAAAGCACAGCTATCGTCCAATACATCGCTGCGCATTCGATGAGAGCCTGCCCGTACCGAAGGGCTAAATCTCTTGTGTTGTATCTTCTCCGGAAGTGAGTTCCCTCAGGTCATGGATCCCTACGTGAGATTTCGAGACGACTTGCGATTCATGGTTGAGGTAACAGGTTGCAGTTAGTTCCGCTTACCCCGAATCATCGCGTTCACCAGTTCGTCGAGCTTTGCCAGAAACCGGCTACGGTCGCGTGGCGTCATCGGTGGTGGACCGCCCGCCTTCATCCCATACTGTCGCAGTTCCTCATTCAACTCCCGCATTGCTAGCGCCGCACCGATGTCGTTTTCAGTGATCGTCTGTCCCCGTGGGTCGAGAACGCGGCCACCCCGCTCGATGCACCGCCCGGCGAGTGGGATATCGGCGGTGATTGCGATGTCGCCCGCCACGATCACTTCGGCGATATGATCGTCGGCCGCACCATACCCCGCTCGCACTACGAGTTCCACGAGGTCGCTCACGGGCACCCGCATTGTGCTATTCGCGACCACCACGACACGCACACCGTACCGAGTTGCAACGCGGTACGTCTCGTCTTTCACCGGGCATGCGTCGGCGTCGATGTAGATGGTCGACAACGATTCCTCCATCATCCCCCGCACACTGCTGTGAGGAGAAGTCAGATGCTTCCCCATCCCTTCGAGGGAAGGGATTCGGTTCTTCCCTATTCTAGACAGTGTGGGGCGTTGTGGTCTTCTGCACACGGAGCTTGCATGAGTGTCCTTCTGAGTGCTCAGGGGCTGACCAAAGGGTTCGGCAACCGGCCGCTGTTCGAGAACCTGTCGTTCGATCTGCGGATCGGTGAGAAAATCGGTCTCATTGGGCCAAACGGGGCGGGCAAATCGACGTTGCTCCGCCTGCTCGCGGGCCGCGAGTCGTTGGACGAGGGGTCGATGAGTGGGCGGCGCGGCACGACCATCTGCTACCTCGCACAGGACGACACGTTCCCCGCGGGGCAAACTGTCCGCGATGTCATTGTCGCGGGGCTTGGGGGCTTCAACCTCGAAGAGCACGAGAAGGAAACGCGTGCCGCGATCACCCTAACACAGGTCGGGTTCGACGACCACGAACGTCCGGCCGACGTGCTCTCCGGTGGGTGGCGGAAACGCTTGTCGCTGGCCAGCGAACTTGCGAAAGAGCCGGACTTCCTTCTGCTCGATGAACCGACCAACCATCTCGACTTGCCGGGTGTCGTGTGGCTCGAACGGCTCCTGAAAGCTGCTCCCTTTGGGTTCCTCGTCGTCACGCACGACCGCGCCTTCCTCCGGGCCGTGTGCAACGAAGTAATGGAAATTAGTAAGGCGTACCCAGGCGGATTCTTTCGTGCGCCGGGGAATTACGAGCAGTTTGCCGACCGTCGCGACGAGTTCCTCGAGGCGCAGGCGCGGCAACAGGCGTCGGTGGCGAACCAGGTACGGCGCGAGACCGAGTGGCTCGGCCGCAAGGCCGCTGCAAGAACCCGCAAGGCGAGCTCTCGGATTGAAGCCGCGATGGACCGCCGCGAGGAGTTGGCCGAACTGAAGTACCGCACGAACGCGGGCGGGACCG
>JBGTAO010000238.1:0-2343 GCA_041749835.1 Gemmata sp.
TAGCCTGTGGCATTCCGCCCGAGCAACTGGAGTTCATGAACCTGCGGTTTTATCGCACCGGCACCGCCGCCAAAGCTCCGATTCACCCCCAGGATATCGAGGACATCGCCGCGTTGCTCCAACGGCTTCAGCCCGATCAGATTTACGTTGCAGGTGAATTGAGCGATCCACATGGTACCCACCGGATGTGTGCCGAAGCGGTCTTTGCTGCAGTCCGGCAACTGCAGACACCAACCGGTGAGCTGGCCGGTGGCAAGCCCGGTTCGGCCTTTGAGGTTTGGCTCTACAAAGGAGCCTGGGAAGAATGGGAGCCCCACGAGATCGAAATGGCCGTGCCGCTGAGCCCGGAAGTGCTGGAACGGAAGAAGCAGGCGATCTTCCGCCATCAGTCCCAAAAGGATAAGGCCATGTTCCCCGGTGGTGCCGACCGCCGTGAGTTCTGGCAACGGGCCGAAGACCGGAATCTGGACACTGCTCGCAACTACGATTTGTTGGGGCTTCCCGAATACTTTGCACTCGAAGCGTTCGTGAAGTGGAACGATCAGTAAGTCAGCCCCAATCGTTGCGACAGCACGGCTCAAGCGCGAACTCGTGCGCGGTTTCAGTTGTCGAAGGAAGTCGGCCGAGGAAGCTCACCGATGATATTGCTCAGGCCGCATCGGCTTGCCGAATTTGCGCGGACCATCAACTTCTCCATTTTTTGCCCGAATCGGCGCAAACTTCGCTTCGGCTGACCTTCACATTTCAGAAGTCTCGCGGTATCACGGAATGACTTTTGTGCATCCAAAGGGAAAATGGGGCTATCTAATCGATCAGTTGGGTTAGTCAAACGAACCAATCCCGGAAAATTCGCGTCTGTCCGACATTCGGTGGGGGTTGGCGCTTCTAAAATAACCGTAGAGGGCCGTTCAAACCCTCGCATCAAGGGGAGCAACGATGAGCAACACGCCCAACCGTGCGAGCAACCCGGCGGGTAAGCCTCGCAGGAAAGACGTAACTCTTGATCTCACGACTGCCCAGCAGATGCTTCCGCTGGTGAAGAGTATCGTGGGAGATATCGTGCACACGCGGCGAGCCATTAATGTGCTCAGCCCCGAGCAAGATCGGCTGGATCGGCACCGTCGCGATCTGGTCTGGCAGGAACGCCAACGACGCTACCAAGTTTCTGACGAGATTACGGCCGCCGAACGGATTCTCAATATTGCCGTTGGTGAACTCAACGGTCTGGGAGTGCAGTTAGTTGATGATGAGTCGGGCGAAGTGGACTTCCCAACCCGCGTCAGCGGTCGCTCCGCAGCGTTTTCGTGGCGGCTTGGGGAAGAGGGCGTGAACCACTGGCACTTCCAGGGTGAAGAGCAACGCCGACCAATCCCGACCGACTGGGATCAAACGACGCCACTGACCGCAGTTCGACTGCGCGGCCAGCCGTAAGGCCCACCGCGGCACGACCCGGCCAGCCACTACAACACCGCTTCCCCGCACGGGCTGCTCTTCGGAGCGGCCCGTGTGGCTTTTCACCCGCAAGAACACTGCGCTGGAGCCTTCAAATCACTTCCGCTCACAGGTCAATGTTCGCGCAGTAACGGTTGTAATTTTCAGGGCATCACCGAACCGAGGCGTTTCCGGCTTTTTTTGGCCAGGCGGTTTGCCCACCCCCACTTCCTGATCTAAAAGCATTGTGTCTGCCAGATCCTGCGACTCGCAACGATGTGGTGAACAACCGGCAAACAGCGTTTGTGTCTGTCGGTGCCTTTTTCAGTTGGGCTTTCTCCGTTCCGAGGGGGGAACGGTTAAGGCTGCCAGGCTACCGAAGGGATGGACGGGACCCGTAAGTACGCTTGGTCACGGGGCGGGGTTACTCCCGCCCCGTGTTATTTTGTTGCGCCGCTCAGCCCTGATCGTTGATCACATCAATCAGTTGTCGCAGCCGACCAATCGCATGACGATCGAAGTGGAAGACCAACCGCGGCAGATCGGCAATCTCGGGCTCGTTGGCTTCTTCGGGCAGTGCATCGAGCAGTTCGAATGTCCCGCTCATCAAGATATCCGGGAAGCCCCAACAGATCTGCTCGAGCAACCGCTGACTGATCCGACTCCGCAGCCGCATCACCAGGCGACCCCGGACATAGCGCATGCTGTGATACACGCGGTAGAACGTCGTCACCAGTTTGACCGCTTCTTCGACCGAGTCGGTTAATCGGTACAGGCTCGTGTCGTGAGCCGAGATGTAACCGCGGGCTTGCAGGCCATCCTCGATAAAGCGTTGCCACAGCTTCCAGTACCCGCCATCGGGTTCATCGACCATCACAATGGGGAAGATGTGCGACTTGCCGGTCTGAATCA
>JBGTAO010000239.1:0-3253 GCA_041749835.1 Gemmata sp.
CGTGGTGCGACGCTACAAACCGGACAGATTTGTCGGATATCGCCGGGCACTGGTTCCGCCTGGGGATGATCCCAGACGTGACCGCACAGACAAGTCAAACGGACGGTGGTCATAACGGTTCCGGGAGGACGATCCCGGCTGGTGTTTCTGGGCCGAGAGCAGTTTTCGCACCACCGCGAACAATCCAGTCAAGATTACTACACGCCTGGCGGATCGAAAACAAAACCGGCTGATTGACGCCACGGACGCGCCGGAAACGTGGCAATGGGGGAACACTTTAACATTCCCGCAAGAATGCTCGGAACGGTGCAATCCGCGCACAGGCGTGGTTCTCCCGAATTATACCCTGCTCGGTTCCGAAACAGGCACGCAGACCCCCGGACTCGGCACATTCCGGCTACGCGGAATCGGCGCAACCGGTTACCGATGCGGTATGGTACTACCCGACCGAAATCGTCGGCTGTTCGGTCACGATTTGCCAAACTACCAGGAACGGACGGACTCACGCACCCACAACGTAGGGCAGGACATAGGGGCCCTTGGGGATCACGGCCAACTTTGCGTCCGGTCCATACTCCGCCAGCGACTCGGTCACGGCGATTTCCACCGAAGCCGCCGGCTCGACCTGGCATTCGCGCAATGTTTCGGCGCTCAGGCCGTGCGTGACCACCTTCACCTTGCACTTCGCCATCACCTTGCACAGCTCTTCGAGCTGCCACTGATCCATCACGAAGTAATCCGTCTCCATGATGCGTTTCTTGAAGGCGTTCAGGTCGGGGTTTTCGCGCACGAGCTTCTGGAACTCCGGGCTTCCCAGGCCTTCCGTGAGGCTTGCCGCCAGCACGATCGTGCCGCCCTGTTTGACGATGGGCAGCGCTCCGGTCAGCCCCTTCACGGCCTGATACCACGTGGTATCGAGCGGGTAACCGGCACAACTCGTGACAACCACATCGGCCAATGCGGGCACACCGGCTTTGACGACTTCGCGGCAGAAGCGTACCCCCGTTTCCCAGGCCTGGATCATGTCGCCCGCCCAGAGGCCCGTAATACGGCGATTGCCATCAATGCAGACGTTGACAATGAAATCGCAGCCAGCCATCAGCGCGATCCGCGTGTTCTCCTCGTGAACCGGGTTCCCCTCCACGATGCCGCAATCGGCCTTGGGGTGTTCGAGGAACTTGGGGCCATGCCAGATCTTCACCGTTTCCAGCGCCGCGATCCCGGGGCAGATCAACTTGCGCCCACCGGAATAGCCCGCCATCAGGTGCGGCTCGATCAGTCCCGTGGTGATCTTCAACTCGGCCTGGATATAGCGTTTGTCGATCCACGCGGGCACGCCGTTGGGTGTGGTGCCGAGGTAGTCGTGCTCGTCGAGTTCCTTGCCGTGGTGGTTCACGCACTGATTGGTATTTGCAATCTCCGCGCCGACCAGTTCGACCAGCTCCTCGCCTTCGTTGGGGCGGTGCAGGCCGGTGGCGATCAGGATGGTGATGCCAGAACGGGGCACTCCGGCAGTTTCGAGTGTTCGCAGAATGGGTGGCAACAACAGCTTGTTGGGCACCGGCCGAGTGATGTCGCAAATGACGACGCAGGCGCTCGCTTTGCCCCGAGCCAGCTCGGCAAGCGGCTTCGTTCCGATGGGGTCGAGTAATGCGGCTTCGAGCGTGGCCACCGGGTCGGTCAGCGGATCGGCCGGGCTGATGGCCAGCGGAGGCGCGATCAGCCGATCATCGGGAAGGGTGACATCGAGCCCAGTCTTGCCGTAGTCGAGAGTAACGCGCATTCGGGTCTATTGGGGTAGTGTGGGGGAACAGCGCCGGGGCGGCTGCGGGTGGGCTGGCTTGCCGTCTGGCAGTTAGCCCTATACTATCACAGCTTACGAATGTCGGCGGCACTGTTCTGCTGCCCACAACCACACCAGCCACTTACCCGCACACGACAATGTCAATCGACAAAAGCTTGAAACGTAAAGGCGGGATGACGAAAGCCCGCTGCGTGCTGACCCGTACTGAACGCATTGCCAAGATGATGGAGAATGGCAGCTTCGGCACGGATCGCAGCCCGTACGGGTTGCCGAAAACCCGCGTGCAGAAGATCGTTCTCAAGAAGAAGGTCAAGAAGGACGCTGAGGGCGATGCCGCGGCTGCGGCTGCACCCGCCAAGGGCGGCAAGAAGTAATCGCAGTGCCAGTTACGTGCGCCGGGTTGCCCGGAGCCGCGTTGCTCACGCCCGCACCTTCTCCGGTGTGGGCGTTCTGCTTTCCCCACTCGATGCCGGGTACTCGCCATGGCTCAGGTGACCGCCTACATCGCGCTCGGGAGTAACCTGGGCGATCGCTGGCAAACACTGTCGGCGGCGGTGCGGCGATTGCACTCGGAACCCAGTCTCCGCTTCATCGCTGGGTCCGAATTCTACGAAACCACTCCGCTCCATTGTCCACCCGGTTCCGGCGATTTCCTCAACGCGGTCGTCGCCGTCGAAACCGAGCGCAACCCCGAGGACTTACTGCAACGACTCTTGCAGATCGAGCGGCAATTCGGCCGCATTCGTACTGAGCCGAACTCGCCCCGCACGCTTGATCTCGATCTGCTCCTGTACGGCGATCAGATCGTGAACTGCCCCGAGTTGGTCCTGCCGCACCCTCGGATGCACGAACGCGACTTCGTGCTCGCACCGCTCGCCGAGATTCGCGGAAGCGTGGGTCGCGATGCGTTCCACCCCGTGCTGAAGAAGACGGCACTCCAACTCCTGGAACCGTTCCTCGCGAGTTATGCCGACCCCACGGTGCCACGGCCACGGCTCTACTTCGACCAGCAAGAACGACCGCGTTCACTCGCCGGGGTGCGAGTGCTTGTAACGGGTTCGACCAGCGGCATCGGTGCGACGATGGCGTGGGAGTTCGAGCGGCACGGAGCCCTCGTCATCCGCCATGGGCGGCGAGCGCCAATCGATACCACGGAACGGTTCGTTTCCGCCGATCTCCGCAACCCCGTGCAGGTGGATGCACTCGCCAGCACCGCCTGCGAATTGCTGGGGGGGCTCGATCTGCTGGTGTGCAACGCGGGTGCCGATATCCTCACGGGAGACGCGGCGAAATGGTCGTTCGAGGAGAAACTGGAAGCCTTGCTCGCGGTTGATCTCAAGGCCACGATGCGGCTGGCGCGGGCCATCGGCGGGCGGATGAAACAAGCCGGTCGCGGAAGCATCATCACGATTGGCTGGGATCAGGCTGAAGTCGGTATGGAAGGCGACA
>JBGTAO010000240.1:0-7422 GCA_041749835.1 Gemmata sp.
AGCATGTCCTGCAGCACCCGCTGCCGATCGGAAAGCTGTTTCAACTCGGCCTGAACCAGAGGATCTTTGGACTGCTCTCCAGGGTCTTGTTTGGTGTACCCGATTGTGCGCTTGTTCACCTGCTCCTGAAGCGACTTGATCAGTTTCAGTTCATTGATCAGATCAATCAACTTCTTGTCGGGTTGCTTGCCGTCCGAATCTTTGGGGTCGCTGGGTTTGTTCTTGGAGTTTTCCAGATCTTGCTTGGCCTTCTTGAGGGCTTCTTTCATCATCGTGAGTTGCTCGATGATGTCTTCTTCAATCATCTGGGTTTGCGATTCGACACGGCCTTCGTTAAGCCGCTTTTGGACGGCCTCCATGTCGCCTTTCACCTGATTGAGGACTCCCGCGAACACCACGGCAGAGCCTTCTCCTTCCATCAGCTTTAGGGTCTTTTCGGCCTCGGAGATGATGCCGAGTTCCTTATCCGATTCGGCCTGCGACTTCTGCAGATCCGCAGTGGTCTTCTGGTTGTTATTCTTCTTGACTGCCGAATCGATATTCTTGGTCGCTTCGTAAACCTCGATCTGCATCCGGAGCATTCGAGTTACCCGCTCTTCGAGATTGGCCAGTAACTTGGCGAGTTCCTTTTCGCGGAGTTGCTTGAGGCGTTTTTCGAGTTCACGAAGAGCCTGTTCCAGCTTCTTGATCGCTTCGTCTTCTTTTTTGGAAGCCTCATTGCGATCGTTCTTGCGCAAATCCTGCTCTGCACCTTCTTGGGGAGGCACGGCCTGCTGGATATTCTCTTGAGCCTGATCATTGGGTTTGGGTTGCGGCGGTTGGCCACCACTCGGCTGGCCGCTGCTGGGTTGACCGCTACTGGGCTTAGACTGGCTCGGTTGTCCACTGCTGGGCATCCCGGCTTGTTGGCCTGTCATCGGTTTGCCGTCGCCACCGGGCTTCCCTTCGGAGGGCTTGGGCTCACCCTTGTTCTCACCTTGGGCTTTGCTGTCGCCCGGTTGTGGCTTCTCACCACCCATGGGGTTCTTGGGGTCCATCGGGTTCTTGGGATCCATCGGGCTTCCGCTCATCGGCTTGGCTTCGCCGCCCGCTTTCAGTTCGCCCGCATCCATCCCACCCTTGGGTGATTCTTTCGATTCCCCGGCTCCCATGCCGTCCTTGGGACTGGGCTTGGGTTCCCCCTGGCCCATTCCACCCATGGGGTTCTTGGGGTCCATCGGGTTGCCTGCGCCATCCATCGGCTTGTCTTCGGTCTTGTTTTCCTGGGTATCAGGCTTGGCTTCAGGAGCCGCCTCGCCCGGTTTGGTTTCGGGCTTCGGCTCGGACTTATCCTCTTTGCCACCGGCGTTCGCGTTGTTGTTATTGGGGTTGTCTTTGCCACCAACTTTGTTTGCGATATCCTGGGTCTGCTTGGCCAGGTCTTTTTGCGCCTGGGCAATCTTATTTGCATCCCCACGTGGGTTCTCGGTGCGAGCGCGAATGTTCTCCTGTTCTCGCTTGATGCGCTCGACTTCCTTGATCAGTTCTTTGAGCTCGCGGATCTCACGCTTGATGCGTTCTGTCTCGTCTTCCGTTTCCAAAGTCGCAAGGATTTCTTGCAGAGCCGTGATCAGCTTGGCATCTTTGCCAATCAATCCTTGCACTCCGCCGGTGTTGGCGTTCTTCTCGGTGAGACCTTTCACAATGTCCTTGAAGAGGTTTTCGACGCCACGTTCATCCGCGAGCTTGAGAGCGGAGCGGAGTGATTTCGCCCGTTCGCGTTCGTCGGGGTTGTCGCTCTTCTCCCAGCGTTGAGCCAGGCGCAACATCTCTTCAGAGAAGCGCTTATAGAGCTTGAGGTTCTCTTCTTGGGTGCGCTTCAGTTCGTCTGTGTTGGGTTCGGAACCGGACGGAACTGGTGGTTGTGCCAGGAGTGCCGATGTTAGAACGAAGAGGCCGAGCATTGCCGCAAAGCTGAGCGACAAAACGGCCGACAACCTGCGGGCCATGATGAACTCCTCCGAGAACTGGGACGGGACGCGCCTGTTCAGCTGTCATATTGACGACTTCCCCGCCTGCTTCCAACAAGGTTCCGATAAAAAGGTGCTGACCGAAGTTGTGCTGTCACAGAGTTGTTACGGTTCAGCCCGGTTCTGCGGGCCACCCAGCGGCCCGCAGCTCCCACTCGATTCACATCATTTGACGGTGACCTTGAGCTCGATCGGTTTGCCAACCTCGGGTGTCACCGTGACTATGAACTCGCCTTCCTTGTTGCCCGCGCGCAACTCCAGCTCGTAATCGAGCTGGTTCTTCTCGAAGTTTAGCGACAACTCCGCCGGCACCACGATCGAGGGATCCGACGAGACCACCTTCAACTTCAGGTCGTCCTTTTCAAATTGCAGCCAGCGAATGCCCAGTTTGATCTTTTTGGTTTCACCCTTCGCGAGGAACACCGGACCTGGCACTGTCAGTGCGGGTTCCTTTTTCTCGATCTCACCTTCCAGTTGTCGCTGCCAACCCTTGAGTTCGACTGTGACCCGTTGTTGCGATTCGATGAGTGAGGCAAGCAGTTTCCGCAACCGCTCTTTACTCTGGGCTTCCCCGAGGAGTTTGCGAATATCGGAAAGCTCGCGTTCCAGACCATTGAGCGCAATCTCGGCATCCGTGACAGTAACAAGATCGGCCCAACGGCCCTCTTCAAGCGGTTGTTGAGCCAACGCCAACAGCTTCTCAGTTTGTGGGAATGTCCCCTTGGGGCTAAGGATCCCAAACGGTGAGACATCGGTGCGGCCAGTCTGCAGTTGGTCATATTCATCGGTACTGACCACGGAGGGGTTCTCGCCGAGGATGCGATCAATGCGGTTGGCGAATTTGCCATACTGCACAATGGTCTTCTCATCGATTTGGTTGACCACGCATTCCCGTTCGATCCGACGGAATTCGCGGCCCACGGCCTGAACGATATCGCGGGCTTTGGTTACTTCCTGGCTCGCGCCTTTCGATCGCACCTTGACCGCATCGACTTCATCCAGACCCACGTAGCCATTCTTGGAACGCACGAACTCATAACTCTTCTTGGAGGCAATCAGCTTGGCGAGTGCCTCATCAAGCTTTGCGCCGAGAGCCTCTTCTTCACGGCCGATTTCAACAAGCAAGTCGCCTGACGAAATGACTAACAGGCTGATCATGTCGGGAGAATTGGTCGCAGACTTCGGACCGGTGTCGTAGTTCGTATCGGTGGCCTGGATGTTCAGATCGATGCGGTAGCGAGGCTGGATGTCGCCAGCTTGAACTTCGAGATCCAGTGCCTTGATATCGAAGTAATCGCCGCGCACCGAACGCTTCACTTCCTCAACGGACCCATTCGCCCGACGAACAATCTCCGTGACCAGTTCTGTCTTGAATGGAACCTTCTTGACCAACTCGGGCTTCTCGGACGCGAGGGGCTTGTTCAACAAGGCAGTTAAATGATCCTTGGTCTCTCGACGAATCGAGTTCTCCAGTGAGTTGAATTGTGCAACCCCGAACGATGCCGTTTGGCGGTTATCACCCTTATCGAGCAGGCGCACGCTGTTGGTGTGATAAGCCGAGACCATCTTGCTGGCAAAGCTCATGCTCCCCGGCCCGCCGGGTGTGAGGAGTGCCCGGGTCACTAACCCGGCCCGCAGGGACCGTGCAAGTTCGGAATCTTCCGGCCAATACGTGACGGTATACTCCACCTTGCTGAGTCCGCCTTCATCTTTGACGTAGCTTTCGGGGTTGAATGGGATCTTGGCCCGCGGGGTCACGTAGTAGACCTTACCAACTTTCCGGATCACTTCCGGAGCGACTTCAACGACAGGTGGTTGGTCGTCGGTGACTTGAATGAGAATCTGTCGCGTCGTGGTGATACCATCGGCATTGGCATAAATGAGATCGAATTCCACCGGAGTGGTTATGCGGAAGGTGTCCCGGAACTCGGGGCCAAATGTCTTTCCCACCATCAAAATCTTCCGGTCCGACCCGGTTTCGTGGCTGCGCTCTTCCAATGCTTTGAGGAACTTCTGCAATGCGACAGTCGAGTCCGGACCCATCGCCTTTTCAACATTTTCACGAATGGTCTGGTAATTGCGGAGGCGAGTCAACACCTCGTCAACCGTCCACTCAGGAGTTGCTGAATCATCAGGCAAAGCGAGAAGCTCCAACGGCAATTGCGGTTTCGGAGCCTGAACGATCGCTTCTGTAAGGTCGGACCAGAGCAACGGACGCCGACCGGCTGGGGCATCGGGATCAACCAGGAACCACTGGCCATCCCGAATCGGCAATGGCACCAGTTCCGCCGAACCCGGCCGACCGCCAGGTACACGGCCAACCTTGGGGCGAACCCAGGCGTTGCTGATCGGTTCCTCGGCTGTAGCATTGAAGACGATTTCTGTACCGGACGGCACGACAAAGACTGACTTATCACCCGTCAAGGACAGTGCCGATTCCGGCATGCGTTGTCGGAGCCCCCGCAAACTCGAATAGCCAAGATTCTGGAACTGACCTGGGCGGTCCGGATCTGGGATCAATGGTGGAGCGTAATGAAGATAAGCCGGCTGGTACTCCACGCGCGCCAGGCGGTTGAGAGTGGGGGGAGCGACCAGGACAATTCCGCGTTGTGGTGTGCGGAAGTCCTCCGCTTTGACGACGAATTGCACGTCCTCTTTGAGGCCCGTTATCTCACCTGCATACGCACCTGTACCTTCGGGGTTCAACGAGGAGCCACCAGCAGTCCGTGTTCCGGTATATTGCACCTCGACCTTACTCGGAGCGTCAAGGCGGCGCAAGGTTCGGCCATACGCCGGATTGTCCGCGAGCGCTTCGAGTCGTTCCATCACCTGCTGCAGTGCCAGATACGAATCGCCTCCCATACTGAGGCTGAGCTTGTCACGAATCGCTGCGTTCTCGCGGGCTCGTTCCCAGACTTCGTCCACGGTCCAGTCTTGTGGTGCTAGGGGAAGATTGGGGTTCAAGTCGGGGAATGTTGTTGTGGTCGCCATGGCGATTGGGCCTGCAATCGCACCCAAACCGCTCCGTGTGGTCGGCTCTTCTGGCAGGCTCATTTGTTGGAAGGGAACGGCTGGCACCGGCATCCCGACCAACGATTCAGTTACGTCGGACCACAACAATGGTCGCCAACCATCCGGGACCGTGCGATCGGCGTACACCCAGCGATGTGCTTTCACCTTCAAGCGTGGCGGCGCGCCATCACGGGCCGTGCGGACACCCCGTTCTGGAATATTTTCGAGTGAAAGCAACGCGCGACGCGGCCAGGGAGTGTCCTTCAGTAACACATCCCTCTCAGCCAGGATGGTGGAGACGTGGTAGAATTTCCAGCCGCCCCGCGCGACATCGAACTTGCCAGTCGCAATCGCATGTGTGGCTAAGGCACCAACTGCAACAAGTGCGGGAAGGCCCACGGCAATCAACGCCATGATCCGCAGCCGGTCCCAGTTGAACACATCGTTCACCGGTACCGTACCCACTCGTTCGCGAGCCTCATCGATGGTGAGGCGGATCATCTCCGTGGAGTAGCCGTATTTGGCGGCCTGATCCACATCGGCCAGCTCAACCGCTGTAATCAATCGGTCGCCAAGCACTTTGGGGAAGCGGCGTTCCAGAACCAACGCGAGTGCCGGATACGACAGTTCGGTATTGAGCCGGCGAATGATACGGAAGATCAAAATGCCTGCCAGAAGTGTCAGGCCGACAATCAGTGCGGTGGTCCGAATCCATTGCCCGCCATCCTGGACCCAATCCCAGGTGAAGAGCTTGAAAACGCCGAAATCAAGCAACAGCGCAAGGAGATACCACCCGGCAAGGAAGATGAATGCCGAAAGAATTCCCTCGATCACGACATACCGACGAATCGTCCCCCGGAGTTGATCGAGTGGATGATAGACGCGTGGGTCGCGTGGTGTCGGAGGCAGGGTTTTCTCAGTCGCGGTCGCCATATCGTCGTCACCACTGTAGGAAATCAAATGTCTTGCGAATGAGCACAGGCTTTAAGCCAGGCGAAGCAGTTTTCGTGTCAACCATTCCCAGGAGAGCAACGAGACCACGATCAGCATGACCCAGCTAATGGGCAGTCGCTTCCCAGAAAAGGTGCTGGCGATCGACGCGAGCGTGCGGTTCTCGGGCTCCCATACCGGGAACTCGACCCCCTTGTCCCAGAGATCATTCACCGGTCCGCGATTATCGGCTCGCTGCTCTTTGGTGGAGAAACTCTCGGGGATGAGGCGAATGAGTTCGCGGTCGTTAAGTTTGAACGCCAGTTTGGGGACCCCGTTGTCTTTTGGCAATCGGGCGGCGAACTCGGACTTCACCTTATCCGTGAGCCGAGACTGGAACGACTTGTCGAATTCACTGGCCATCTCGAGCAGGCGAACAAGATCGGGTTTCGTGTTGTCCATCTCGGGATCGGACTTGATGATCTGGAATTTCCCCTGGAGTGTATCGCTCGCGCTTTCGGGGACGTCGATGACAGCGAAGTATTCGAAATCACCAGGCGGGAACAGCTTGGGATCGGCTAGCACTTGCCCCTGATAATAGCCTTCGAAACCCCCTGCCCCCTTTTTCGGGGACATCTGGTAGGGACCGAACTCCCGCTTCTCGCCACCAAGGCCAACCTGCACGATTCGGAACTTCGGATCGATCGCGCCTGTTCCCTCGATGGGATACGCTTTAGAAACCGTATTGAGAATCTGGGCCTGAATCCGGATTGGCGTACTGGAGATATACTCCTTACTGTTGAGCACCCGACCACGGGCGGCTTTCACGTTCCGTTTGGCCACCATGTAGCGCATCAGCTTGGCCCAAAAACGCTCGTAGTAATCCTTTTCGTAAGCATACAGCCGATACATTTCGCCCGAGCCCATGTAGCAAGTTCGCCAGGCTGCATTAGGATTGCTCACCACCAGCCAGGGTCGCAAAGTAGCCTCGCCACGATCATCGATATCCGCGAACTGAGCGAGTACTTTAGCACCCGGGTTCTCTTCGTTGTTCTTGATGGGATAACAGGAAAAGAAGCCACGACGCGGGAAGAACTCCACCTTGTAGTCGGGGTTCTTGGCGTAGGTGTCGCGGTCGGTGAAGAACTCTTCCCAGCCGGCAATCGGATCGTTGACGGGAGGCCCATCCTTTTTGGTTTCGTCGTCCTTTGGCTCAGCCAGTCGGAGCAGGTCCGAGTTGGCGGAGATGGGGCTTAGGAACAATCGGCGGGGATGCTTCGGGATTGACTTGATGCGCACGGCGATCACGTCGTCCGGGGCGACGGGCAGAATATCGAGGATCGGGCTGAGCCGACTATCGCGTTCCACCCGGGCCTGTTGGGACGTGTTGATGCGGTCAGCAATGTAGATCATCCCGCCGCCCTGCGTCTGCACCCAGGTCTTCAGGTCGTCTGCCTGTGGTTGGGAAATT
>JBGTAO010000241.1:0-2910 GCA_041749835.1 Gemmata sp.
CTATTTGATCAGATCATGGAAGAACCTGGCGCAGTGGCCTCCTCAGCTATTGAACCGCGCACGGCCGATTCCTGGAGCTACAACAACTACCGGCTCGTTGATACACCCGAAGCATTCGAGCAGTTCCTCAGCGAGTTGCAGAAGCAAAGTCGCTTCGTGTTCGATCTGGAAACGACGAGCCTCGATCCGCTTCGGGCGCAGATCGTTGGCATTGCCTTCTGCTGGAAAGCCACAGAGGCTTACTATCTTCCGTTGTTAGCACCAGAAGAAGACCGCACACTGGATTCCCCGGTTGTGCTCGCGGCACTGGCACCGGTGTTTGCGAACCCGGCGATTGGCAAGTTGAACCAAAATATCAAGTACGACCTCATGGTGCTGACCGCTCTCGGCCTCCGCTTGGAGAACATCGCGGGCGATTCGATGCTGGCTCACTACTTGCTCCACCCCGGTGCGCGATCGCATGGGCTCGACGAACTGACCGAAGAGTTTCTGGAGCACAAGAACATCACGATCACCGAGTTGATTGGGAAAGGGAAAAAGCAGATTACGATGGATCGGGTCCGTACCGCGCAGGTACGCGATTATGCCTGCGAAGATGCCGATGCCGCGCTCCAGCTCGCGGAACTGTTCGAACCGCAACTGGCGCAGGCGGGTCTGAAACCACTTTATGAGACATTGGAAATCCCGCTCGTGAGTACGCTGGTAGAAATGGAGATGCACGGAATCCGCATCAACATTCCCTTCCTGCAGAAGCTCGGCGCCGAAATGGCAGCAGAGCTGGCTGTGATCGAGGAAGGGATTCACACGCTGGTGGGGCACACCTTCAACCTCGCCTCGCTCAAGGAACTCCAGAAAGTGCTGTTCACGGAGTTGAAGCTGCCGGTCCAGAAGCGAACGGGCATCAAGAATGAGCCCAGTACCGATCACGAATCACTGGAACGGCTCGCCGCACTGGGGCATGAGCTACCCAAGAAACTCTTGATCTATCGCCAACTCACGAAACTGAAAAATACGTACGTGGATGTGCTGCCCGTCCTCGCCGATCCGAACACGGGCCGAGTTCACACATCGTTCAACCAGGCGGCAGCCGAAACCGGCCGGCTCAGTTCCAGTGAGCCGAACCTCCAAAACATCCCGGCACGTACCGAGCAGGGTGCACAACTGCGGAAGGCGTTCATCCCGCACGAGGGTTGGGTGCTTCTCACGGCGGATTACTCGCAGATTGAACTCCGATTACTGGCCCATTTGTGTGGCGACGAAACACTGCAACAGGCGTTCGTGGCGGATCACGATGTCCACACCGCAGTAGCGGCCCAGATCTTCAAGGTGCCGCTGGCGGATGTGACCAAGTCGCAACGTGGCCTCGCCAAAACCGTCAACTTTGGTGTCATCTACGGCATGAGCGCCCCGGGCTTGGCCGTGCGGCTGGGGATTCTCCGAGCCGAAGCGGAAACCTTCATCGATGAATACTTCGCGCGGTATCCCAAGGTTCAGGAGTACCAGGATACGTTGCTTGCCAACTGCCGGAAAACCGGGCACGTGGCCACATTGCTAGGCCGCAAACGAACCTTCGATTCCAGCGTGATTCGTGAAAAATCTACTTACCACGCACGGAACCAAGCCGAGCGGGAAGCGATCAATATGCAGATTCAGGGTTCCGCTGCGGACCTCATGAAGCTCGCCATGCTTGCGGTGCAGAATCGCCTCAAACGGGAGCAGCGTGCGGCACTGATGCTGCTAACCGTTCATGATGAACTGGTCTTCGAGCTCCCCCACGAGGAAGTGCCCGAGGTGTCCCAACTCATCCGGGAAGAGATGATCGGGGCGATGAAGTTATCGGTTCCGCTGAAGGTGGATGTCGGGATCGGTCCCAACTGGCTGGAAGTGAACGATGTCTAGCACAGCCGACACTCGAACCGCGACTGAATTCATTCACGGTCCGAAACCGGTGATCGGGCTCATTGGTGCAATCGGTGCTGGTAAGTCGACTGTAGCTCGACGGCTCGCTACCCACGGTGGGTTTGTCATCAATGCCGATCAACTGGGCCATGAAGCGTTAACGCACCCCCCGATTGTTGCAGAACTCGTAGCACGCTGGGGGCCAGCAATTCAGAAACCCGATGGCACACTCGACCGCCGTGCGATCTCCCAGATTGTGTTTCGCGATACCGAAGAGTTACAAGAACTGGAATCGAACGTGTTCCCCTACATCCGTACCCGAACTCTTGAAAGTATCGATGTCGGCATGCGAAATGCTGCAATTCCTTACGTTGTACTGGATGCGGCCGTGCTCCTTGAAGCTGGATGGGGCGAATTCGTGGATCGGATCGTCTATGTCGATGCTCCACGCGATTTGCGGCTTCAACGATTAACCCAGCGGAGTGGCTGGACCGATGCCGACCTTACCAACCGTGAAGCGGCACAATGGCCCCGCGACCGGAAACTCGCTCATGCACAGGCTGTGATTGTCAACGATGCCGATCCTGCTACTCTGGAAGAACGTGTCGATCAATTGTTACACGATTGGAAACTCGCTTGTCTTTGATGGTGTTTTGACCCGCTGTTGGAAGTGATTGGTTTGACGACTCCCCTGTTTTGCCCGGACGCTCAAGGAGCGCAGACGCGACTCCCGCCTGGGTCGAACCCGCGACAGCTTCGTGTCCGCCAGACCTGCCGGTGAGGATTACCATGTCCGATACCAAGTCCGATTCCCCGAAGCCAGTACGGGCCACGGCCAGCCGGTCTCGGGCTCGCGCCAAAACCGAGCCAATAGCTGCACCCCAACCAGCAGCTTCGGTACCCGTTGTTGATGACGATGGATTCGCGACGGGAATTGTCGATTTGCCCGTTGAGAAACCGGCACCGGTTGCAGAAACACCCAAGACCACAAGTCGGCGTGAGGATCCACCC
>JBGTAO010000242.1:0-3908 GCA_041749835.1 Gemmata sp.
GTTACGAGCCTTGGAGTTACGCACCATCGACAAGATCGAACGCTTCTTCGGCACCGTCCACGACGCGTTCACACCCGACGAGTGCGGCAACTACATCCGCCACGCCGGGTACAACGCTACACATTAACCGAAAACGCTCTATCAGAAGGTTGCGGGGATGCCGCTGGCCGTGACGCAGGCAATGTTTCGCGTCTGTTCGGCCCGGCTGCAGGAGTTGTTTGCCGACGATCCCTCGGCTCGGCCGGGCGATCTCCCGGGTTTATCGGTCCTGGTTCTCGATGGTAAGACGATCAAGCATGTCCCGCGGCGGCCGGCCTTGCGACTGGATCAGGCCAATGCCGGTCAACTGTTGGGTGGTTGTGGACTGGTGGCCCGCGACCGCAGAAGCGCAATGGATGCTGGAGGCTCCCCGAACGGAGCAACTACTCGTCCGTCGTAATGCCGAAGCCACACGCCGACGGCTGACGGAACTGCTCCAAGCTTGCTGGCAGAACCGCTGGATCAAAACGCAGCACCGGCCCCGCAACCTCGCTCAGCCCCGCCAGCCCCCACCCCCAAAAATCAAACAAACTAAATCCCACGATTCTGTCTTCCGGATCCTAAAACGACAACAACCATGACCTTTACACAAGTGGGGCTCACGCCCCCGTTGCTAGCAATTCCCGCAAGCTACAGAATTTCCGAAGAACCGGAGGGCTCACGCCCTCCGCTCGCCCAATACCCCGTTTACACGCCGTAGACTGTCTTCGGGTCGAAGATGCGTTCGCCCTCGACGTTCAACTTCCCATCGACGAGCCTACGGAAGAAGCAACTCTTGTAGCCTTCGTGGCATGCCGCACCGCCGAGTTGTCGCACCTTCAAAAGCACCGTGTCCGCATCGCAATCCACTGCAATCTCGATCACTTCCTGAACGTTGCCGCTCTCCTCACCTTTGCGCCAGAGCCGATTTCGACTGCGACTGAAGTAAACGGCTCGTTGCGTGCGAACCGTTTCCTCGAAGGCTTCCCGGTTCATCCAGGCCAGCATGAGCACTTCGCCGGTCTCGGCATCCTGGGCGATGGCCGGCACCAGACCGCCCGCTTTCTCGAAGTCGAGCGTGATCGCGGATAGGTTCTCCATCGTTTCACCTTACTGCTGATATGGGTCGTCGAGCCTGGCTGGGGCGGGGTACCGGGAAGCAGCCATTGCAGCGCGGATATTGGGGCGATTCAGTACCACAATGCTCCAGATACCAGCCGGCAAGCCGATCACGCAGCAACAGCCAACCGTACACGGAATCATGGCAAGCACAGATCCGAGCATCGGCAGCGCTCGCCCCGAGAGGTTGAAGAGCTTGATGCCGCCAACCACTACCAACAGACCGCACACGATGCTGGCAATGTACACGCCGGGCATGTACGGTTCCTGCGCTTGCTCCTTGATACTCGTCAGGATTTTCTTGGTACTATCTTTCTGCTTTTGTTCCATCTGCTGGTCGGCTTCGATCTCCTCGATCATCTGGTCCATTTGGGCGGGCACTTTGGGCAATTGGATCAGTCCAATGGCCGCGGCCAGAATTGCCAGCACCCCCGTGACGATCAACAGCGTGGCCGGGAAACGAACCGAAGCTTTCGCTTCAGCCATTTCACGTGGGCCGATTGGTCGGGGCTCATCGAAGCGATCATCGGGATAACCGGACATTGGCCGCCTCAGGATCAAAAGTTAAGGAGACTGAAGCATTCACGACCAGCCAGGACGGAACGCCCGTTGAGAAACGACAGTTCGATCACAAAGGCGCAACCAGTGACCGCCCCACCCGCTTGCTCGATGAGCTGGCAGGCGGCCACCATGGTACCGCCCGTTGCCAGCACGTCGTCCACCAGGAGGACATTCGCACCCTGCACCACCGAATCGGTGTGGACATGCAACTCGGCCGATCCATATTCCAGATCGTACTTGTAACTGTGTGTCTTGTACGGGAGCTTGCCCGGCTTCCGCAACAGGATCAGCGGCTTGCGTAACTCCAAGGCCATCGGCGCGGCAAAGAGGAAACCTCGTGCCTCGGCGGCGGCAATGGCATCGATCGGCCGGGTGCTATAGTGAGCCGACAACTTGGCGACCGTATACGCGAACGCCTCGGGGTTGCCGAGCAGTGGAGTAATGTCCTTGAACAGGATTCCCGGCTTCGGAAAGTCGGGCACATCGCGGATATACGTCTTCAGGTCCATGTGTGGCTCCAGGTGCGATGTAGTCTTAGCGGGATTGCCCGAAATGGGTAGGCAAACCTGGTATCACCAACCCTTGCAACGCCTCGGAGTAACCGCGTATGAATTGGACCATCCGCCGAGCCACCCCCGCCGATGAAAGCGCTCTCGTGGACTTCAACCGCGCGATTGCGTGGGAGACGGAACAGAAGCGCCTCGACCCCGATGTGTTGGCACCCGGAGTGCGGGCCGTCCTCCACGATTCCACCAAGGGGTTCTACACGGTTGCCGAGCGTGCGGGCGAAGTGATCGGGCAGATCATGGTGACCTTCGAATGGAGCGACTGGCGCAATGGCTGGTTCTGGTGGGTTCAGAGCGTCTACGTCCGCGAAGATGCTCGCCGCGGTGGGATCTTTCGAGCGTTGTACCAGGAGATTCAGCGCCAGGCCACGGCGGACCCCAGCGTGATTGGCATCCGGTTGTACTTCGAGCACGACAACACCCGGGCTCAACACACCTATCGTGCTCTGGGCATGGCCGACACCCGTTACGGCATGATGGAGGAGTACCCGCTGCCGGGGCGAAGCAACGACGTGAGCTAATCGTACTGCGGATAGCGTGCGTCACCGCTTCGCGTTCCACTCCGGGTTCGCATACTTCTCGGCCTGGATCAGCGGAATGCGGGCCTGTTCATCAGCAGACCAGTCGCCCGCTTCGATCGCGCTTTGTGTCTCGCTTGCGAACTTGTCACGTAGCAACTCGGCCAGCGACTCGGCTGTGAGTTGCTTCTGGATCGCGTAATCGTTGATCCCCGGTAAGTGCGGTGCGTATTCGCTCCGACGCAACAGCACACTACCGTGTTGGAGCAGTGCCCCACGCAACTTCCGCTGCGCGCTCCCGGCCACCTTTGAGCCAGCCACCACCAGATCGCCGGGCGTTTGATGGAGGAAGCAGAGCGTCTCGCCGAGTTTCTGCTCTTCGCCACACACCACGACTTGCGATGGCAACCCCTGGTCGGCCAACACGTCTCGCACCAGATAATGGAAGCGACAAATCCACGAGTTCTCGGACTTCCATCGTTCGCCCGCTGGTAGCGCGAAGCTGTACGTCACCTCGTGGTGATGCACGATCCCCGCGCCACCCGTCGAGCGCCGGAGCCAGCGCAACGGCGCAAGGCTGAGCCGTTCCCGCTCCTGGCTCGCCTGGAAGTAACCCAGCGTGAGCGTTGGCTCGGTCCAGGTGTAGAACCGCAACGACGCGACCCCGTGTGTGGCGGCGGTTTCGAGCATCGCCTCATCGGCGGCCATGTTCGTGGCACCATCGGCGGAGGCGAACGGGAGCAAGCGAATCTGTGGCTTCATGCAATCATTTTAGGAAAGCGGACACCCACAACGTTGCGGTACCCACCCAGCGATTTCGCAAAATGTCCGCGAAAACTCGGCGAACACCTGAGCAGAGCCCAAGATTGCAGTATGATATCGTAATGATATCGGAGGAGACGCCCATGGAAGACCGTGAACTGAAACTCACTTCTGGTTGGACTGCGTTGTTTGTGCTGGCACTTGCGCTGGTGCTGCTGATCGTCTGGTTCGTGCTGACCGCTCAGTTCCAGAGCCAAGTGATGACCTTGGCGGGAGTACTCGGGATCGTGTTGTGGAGTTTTGCCTGGCTGGGGTTCATCGTGAATGGGCCGAATCAATCGCGGGTGGTGCAACTGTTCGGCAA
>JBGTAO010000243.1:0-3598 GCA_041749835.1 Gemmata sp.
ACCCAGCAAGGCCACCAGCAACAAGTCGGTGGAAGACATCATGGCCCCGCTGACCGCTCCGGCGAAGCCTGCCACAGCCCCGACCAGCCCAATTGAGTAAACCCAGAGCTCACACGACAACCCGCACGCCCCGGTCGAGAAGCACTCGGCCGGGGCGTTTTGCGTTAATCCACCGACAAGCTGTTGGTGGTTAATGTACCCCGGCACGTGGCAGGCTCACGCGGAACGTGGTGCCCTGGCCGGCTTCGCTCACTACGCGGACTTGCCCCTTCATCGCCCCCACCAGATGCTTCACGATGGCGAGCCCCAAGCCCGTTCCGCCCACGGCCCGGCTGCGGGCTTTATCGACGCGGTAGAATCGCTCGAAGACACGGGGGAGATCCCCTTGCGGAATCCCGACGCCAGTATCTTCAACCTCGAAGTTCACAGTGTTGCCGCGCGTTGACCACCGGACGGTGATCCGCCCACCATTGGGGGTGTACTTGATGGCGTTATCGACGAGATTATCCATGACCTGACGGAGCGCGTCCGGGTCGGCCCAAGTGTACAACTCGCCGGTGACATCGGCGGGGGGCTTTTCCACCATGGTCAGCGTTTTTGATTCCGCACGAGCCTGGTGCCGTTCCACGCAATCGGTGATGGCTCGGCCAAGGGGTATCGCCTCGGGCTCAAGTCCCAGATTCCCGGACTCGATCCGCGCCAGGCTAAGCAGATCCTGAATCAGATCTTCCAGCCGTTCCGATTCGCGGGCGACCTGATTCAGAAACAGACTGCGGGCCTCGGGGTCTTCGGCCGCACCGTAGATCAGTGTTTCGATACTCGATTTGATTACAGCCAACGGTGTCTTCAGTTCGTGGGAGACATTCGCCACGAAGTCCTGGCGCATTTGCTCCAGTTGCCGGAAATCGGTCGTATCGTGGATTACGATCACCGCACCGGGAGAACCATAACCGGTGAACCGCGAGACGTACAACTCTAGCGTACGCGGTGGCGGTCCTTTCAGATCGAGCCCTTCGCGGTGCGGCCCCTGTGCGGCCACACCTCGTTCCACGATCTCACGAAACCCGGGCTGGCGAACCAGTTCCCAGAGATCATTTCGAACAACTTCCTCGGCTTTGAACCCGAGGAGCTTACCAGCGCGATCGTTAGCAAACAGAATGCGTTGATGATCGTCGATGGCAATCACACCTTCGATCATCCCCGAGAGAATCGCCCGAAGCTGTTCCTTATCGTGCTCGACCAACTCGAACATACTCGCCAGGCGATCGCTCATGGTGTTGAAGGTTTCGGCCAGCGCCGTGTGTTCGCGATTACCTGCCACCCGGATCTTGTGGCCCAAGTCTCCTTCGGCCAGGCGCAGCGCCCCTTCGGTGAGTTCCACCAGGGGCTGAGCAAAGATGCGTGCCAGTAGGTACGATGCGGCAATTGCGGCCAGCACCACCAGGGCAATCGTCAGTGCGACCTCGCGGATCAACTCCTCGAACAGTTTCGGGTCGCGTTGATAGATCACCAATCCCAGCAATCCCACGGCCGCGATCACCAGCAGCAGGTATGTCAGAAAGAGCCGCCAAAACATGAGGCGTTCACTCCCGGGCTCGTCTGCAGGGAAAGATGGAGAATCAGGCGAGGCCGAGCGCCCGCCGCTTCTCCGCGACGAACACCAGGTGATTGGTGACGTGATTGGTCGCCATCTGGATCACCTTCTCCAGAGGGACCAATCCCTTCTTGTTGTGGCAGCCTTGCAACTGAAGCTGTTCCGGCTTGAGCGTGCGGATGATGCGGGCCATTTGTTTGCGGGTGTACTCGAAGAGGCCCAGCTCTTCTTCAAGATCGCGTTCCTGATAGGCGAGCGCACTGGCAAACTGGTTTTCGTCGGCAACCAACAACAGCGGCACGTCATTCATCGCGATAATGCGTTTCATGCGATCCACCAGGATCGATTCGAAATCGGTCAGGTGGGCCACGACTTCCAGGGTGCTCCAGCGCCCCGCAACTGGGCGTGCCAGGAGTTGCTCGCGCGTCATTCCCGCGACCGCTTGCCGGAGAGTGGCGACACCCGCCAGGTAGTGTTCGGCCAATTCGTGGGGAGTCGGCATGGTGGTCCTTCGATGGTGAAAGGTGGGTGCAGGAACAGCGGAGGCATGACCCGTAAACCTTGTTGTATCGCTGCTGCTAAACGCTGGTATGCGAGTTGGCGACAAGTAGAATCGAACTTCAACAGATCTTCACGCGAACCGCTGCTATTCGAGATTCAGCAGTTCACCCGAGCCCGCAAAAGTGTGTAAAGTGCTCCCATCAGTTCAACGCACTCCCCCTGGAGACCATCATGCGTACCCTCTCTGCTACGCTCGTCGTACTTCTCGTATTGCCTGTTGTTGTGGCTCAGGACCGCAAAGCCACCGATCTCCCCAAGCTCAAGGTCAGCGAGAACAAACGCTATCTCGTGACCGCAGACGGGAAGCCATTCTTCTACCTCGCTGATACCGCGTGGGAACTGCTCCACCGGCTCAACCGCGAAGACGCCACAAAGTACCTCAAGGATCGGGCGGCGAAAGGGTTCACAGCCATTCAAGCGGTGGTGCTCGCCGAGGAAGACGGCTTGAAGACACCCAATGCTTACGGGCAGACACCCCTGATCAATAACGATCCGACCAAGCCGAATGAGAAATACTTCGAGCACGTGGACTGGATCGTGGAGACCGCCGCCGCGAACGGGCTCTACATCGGCATGCTGCCCACCTGGGGCGACAAGTGGAACAAGAAGTGGGGTGTCGGCCCGGAAATTTTCACACGCGCGAACGCCGAGATCTACGGCGAGTGGCTCGGCAAGCGGTACAAGGACAAGCCCATCATCTGGATTCTCGGCGGCGATCGCCCGGTGGAATCGGACAATCACAAAGCCATCACTCGGGCGATGGCCAAGGGAATCCGCCGTAGTGTTGGCAATTCACAACTCATGACGTTTCACCCCACCGGTGGTGGCTCATCGTCGACCTGGTTCCACAACGACGAATGGCTCGACTTCAACATGCGGCAGAACGGTCATCAGGCCGAGTTCACCGGCCGCTACGACAAGACCCGAGCCGATTACGACCTCAAGCCCACCAAGCCCGTGATCGATGGCGAGCCGATCTACGAAGGGCACCCGCTTTCGTTCAAGCCGAAGGAACTTGGTTACTCCACCTCCGCCGATATCCGCCGACCACTCTACTGGGATCTCTTCACCGGTGCCTGCGGGCATACCTATGGGCACCACTCCGTCTGGCAGATGGCCGCGCCACAACGCAAGCCAGTGAACAACCCGCTCATGAGCTGGAACGAGGCAATCGACCAACCCGGAGCAGCACAGATGCAACATGGACGCCGGTTGATCGAATCGCGGCCGTACTTGAGCCGCATTCCCGACGATTCCGTGATTGTGCCCGATGCCGTGGCCACAGCGGTGCCCGGTGAAGGGACACGCCGCTTCGTGGCCACCCGCGACGCCAACGGCAGCTTCGCCATGGTGTATGCCCCGGTCGGTCGCCCGTTCCAGGTCGCCATGAACAAGCTGAGTGGGCCGAACGTGAAAGCGTGGTGGTTCAACCCGCGTGATGGC